>JBGCDF010000303.1:0-13067 GCA_045105095.1 Crocinitomicaceae bacterium
TGTGGCAGGGACAAGTTTGGCAGCGCGGTTGGAATCTTTGGCGATGTAGCTGTAGTTGGAATTGCTTTTAAGGAGTTAAAAACGTCGACAACGGGCAAAGGAGGAGCTGTTTACACCTTCGATTTTACCAGTTCCGGTTGGACGGAAACGCAACAGTTTTCTCATAGTGATGGTGTTGCGTGGGATCGCTTTGGGGCCTCATGTGAAATTTGGCGCGACAGGTTAGTTGTCGGTGCACCATATGAGGATGAAGATGATTCCGGTCCACCTGCCAATACCTTGAATGACGCGGGGTCTTCCTATATTTTTGAGATTACAGAAACTGCTACGCAGCCAACAATTACTGATTTATCTTCTGGGGCTTCCTGCTCTGGTGGTACTGTGCAATTAGCGGTTACAGGAGCCAATCTAAATGATGCAGCGGAATGGCAATGGTACGAAGGAAGTTGCGGTGGCACTTTGATTGGAACAGGTTCTACAATTACTTTTCCGTCACCATCTGTTACGACAACGTATTATGCCAATGGTGTTGGAGGTTGTGTAAGCGATGGACTGTGTGGTTCCATTACGATTTCTCCTAATCCTGATTTATGGCCGAAGAGATACGGAAATAGTAGTTCTGTGATAGAGAAAGCTCAGGCGGTAGCAGTGGACAATAGTGGAAACGTGTATGTCCATGGAACGGTTGACGGAACGACAACATTTGAAGGTGGTCTAACTGTTCCAGGGGGAGGTTTCCTGGCGAAATACGATAACTGTGGCGTTTTACTTTGGTTGAGAGATATTAGCAGTTATGGTAAAGAGTATTCAAAATTAAAAGTTGATAATCTGGGTAATCCGATTTTACTCGCAACGACGGCAATTCCACCAGTGAGTTCTGATATTGAGTATCATCTGACAAAATTCAATAGTTCCAACGGTATTGTACAATGGTCAAACACCATTGAAATGAAGCACTTTTTACCATGGCCGTCATTTGATATTGACATGAGTACGAATGAGGTGTATTTAGTGGCGAATGTCAACCAATACCTTCGAATCTCACAGTCGAATGGGACACTGATTGTAAACTATACGGCGCCCACATCTAGTTTGATCTTCCCCAAAAATATGTCATATATCATTAAGTACACGAGTGCGGGAATGCAAGTTTGGCAAGATAGAATGTACGCGAATGCTGGATATGCTGCCTTTCAAGATGTGGAGGTTGCAGAGAATACTGGGAGAGCTTACATCTGTGGTTATGCAGGAAATCACCCAAGTCCTGCTGGTCAGATAAAGTTTATTAGTAATGGTTCAATTACAATGAGCCCAGTTGGAAAGAGTAAGCTCTTCATTACTTCGTATGCTACAGGAACTGGGGTTGCTCAGTATTCGAAATTGCATCCCTTGATCACAGGGTATTCTACTTCATTGCAGATAGATTACAGTAACATGGATGACCAAATTTATGTAAAGAACTTTAAAAGCCTTCAATTATTCGACGACCTTGGGAATTTCATTTCAAGCGCGGTTACCTTCGGGAAATCTGGACAAATGGAATACGATCAAGACGAAAACTACGCGCTAATTTGTGGGACGACATCTGGTCAGAAGCCCGAAATTCAAAAATTTGAGGGTACAACGAATATCTGGACCTACACAGTAACCGGAGGAACAGGATACGTGTATGGTGCTCATTCTGATCCAACTTCTGATCAGATATTTTTGGCTGGAAGTTACTGGAATACGAACCTAACTCTAAGTCCAACAGATGTTCTTACGCTTGCTGGAGGTAGAGATGCGTTTATTTCTACAGTCACTGATGCTGGTTCTACGGTACAGTATTTCAAAAAAACTGTCTGGGCAGTTGAGAATGCTGAGCTTAAGACTTCAGGTGATGAAATAGACAAGAGTGTATCGAATGAGAGTGCTTTGGTCATTTATCCGAACCCGAGTAATGGTTTGTTCCATGTTGAACTTGCAATAGATGGGGAATCTTCTCAACAAGAAGTACAGGTCTACAACACTACTGGGAAACTGATTTATTCGGCTAATCCTGAGTCCCGTGATTTCAATATAGATCTGTCGGAATTTGATAGTGGTTTGTATCATCTAATCATTAAAAATCAAGATGGAATTATTCAAAGAAAGCTGATTAAGCAATAATCTACGGCAGTAAAATCTTGATGGTTTCTTCAATTAAAAATGGAAGAATTTACGAGAAGAATCAACAGATGTTAGTGGTCAATTTTCAAGGATCAATTTGATTCAAGTGTTTTTTTTAGATGAAAATCTGAAGAACGCTCAGTTGCTCAGAAAATCGTACCTTTGCCTTTCAAATTTAAAAAATAGTGATTCAAGTATTAGACAAATCCTTTGAAGTGTTTATCAAACGCGAAGAAATCCAAAAGGAAATAATCAATCTGGCTGCAGAAATTAATAACGATTACCGCGGTAAAGATTTGGTTTTCCTTTCAGTTCTGAACGGGGCGTTTATGTTTACATCTGATTTAATGAAACACATCACACTGGATTGTGAGATCTCTTTTGTAAAGATGAGCTCGTATTCAGGTGTAGAATCTCGCGGTCAAGTAGATGAATTAATTGGTCTGGGAGATAATATCGAAGGAAGAGATATCATCATTGTTGAGGATATCGTTGATACAGGAATTACAATCGACAAGATCATTTCTCTATTGGAGCCAGAAGGTGCTGCTTCAGTAAAAGTATGCACATTACTGTATAAGCCAGATGCATTCAAAGGAACGAAGCGTCCAGATTATATTGGCTTCTCCATTCCGAACGCCTTCGTTGTTGGATATGGTTTGGATTACGATGAGAAAGGGAGAAATCTTGATGCGATTTATCAAATTCGTGAACAAAAAAAGCAAAGAAATAGTATGTTGAATATTGTACTTTTTGGCCCTCCAGGTGCAGGGAAAGGAACTCAGTCAGAACGACTCAAGGAGAAATACGACCTCGTTCATATTTCTACGGGAGATGTTTTCCGTGCATTAGATCCCGAATCTGAATTAGGGAAATTGGCCAAAAGTTATTCTGATAAAGGGAACCTTGTTCCAGATGAGGTAACCATTAAAATTTTGGAATCTGAAGTGGCTAAATATCCTGATGCGAAAGGAGTTATTTATGATGGCTTCCCACGTACAACTGCGCAAGCAGAAGCGTTGGATACATTTCTTGCTTCAAAAGGAACTCAAGTAACGATGATGTTGTCGCTTGTTGTACCTGAAGATGAGTTAAAGACTCGTCTTATTGCTCGTGCGGAAGTTTCAGGACGTAAAGACGATGCAGATCCAAAGATTATTCAAAATAGAATTAATACGTACAATTTGAGTACAGCACCTGTCGCTGGTTTCTACAAAGAACAATCAAAGTTGACAGAAATCGATGGTGTTGGAACAATTGACGAAATCACGACGCGTTTATACGCTGCAGTTGATGCATTTTAAGCATTGCTAACCATCACTGCGTAATTAAATTTGTTTGGCTATGGCTTCAGGAAACTTTGTTGATTACGTAAAGATACATTGTACTTCTGGTAAAGGAGGTGGTGGATCTACGCACTTTCGTCGAGAAAAATACATTCCAAAAGGAGGACCAGATGGAGGTGATGGCGGTCGCGGAGGACATGTATACCTTCGAGGGAACAAACAACTGTGGACACTGCTTCATTTGAAATACTCTAAGCACATCAAGGCTGGACATGGTACGCATGGTTCAGGGAACTTGAAAACAGGTGCTCAAGGAGAAGATAAGTACATCGAAGTTCCTCTGGGAACGACTGCGAGAGATGCAGAAACAGGTGAATTCCTCTTCGAAATAACCGAAGATGGTGAAGAGCAAATCATTCAAATTGGAGGACAAGGAGGACTTGGAAACAACAATTTTAAGTCAGCAACCAATCAAACTCCACGATTCGCCCAAACAGGTGGTGATAGCATTGAAGGGTGGAAAATCCTTGAGCTAAAAATTCTGGCGGATGTTGGTTTGGTAGGATTCCCAAATGCGGGAAAAAGTACCTTACTGTCAGTTCTATCTGAGGCGAAACCTGAAATCGCCGATTATCCGTTTACGACTTTACGCCCGAATCTGGGTATTGTTGGTTACCGTGATTATCGATCGTTTGTAATGGCGGATATCCCCGGAATTATTGAGGGAGCGCACAAAGGAAAAGGATTGGGCTTACGATTCCTACGTCACATCGAACGAAATTCATGTTTGCTATTCATGGTCGCGGCTGATAGTGATGATATCGTTAAAGAATATGAAGTTCTCTTAGGTGAGTTACAGGCATACAATCCAGAGCTGATGCACAAGGAGCGTATTCTGGCAATTTCCAAATCCGATATGTTAGATGATGAGTTGAAAGCTGAAATAGCCGCAGACTTACCGACTTCGGTTCAAACGATTTTTATCTCGGCAGTTGCTCAAATGGGACTCGTTCAACTGAAAGACCTAATCTGGAAAACGCTCACGGATGATTGAGTATTTAGAGTCCATAGATATCGCCATTGTACAATTGGTAAATGGCTGGAATACTCCCTTTCTCGATGAGTTCATGTGGATTGTCTCTGGTCGCTTAACGTGGGTTCCTCTATATGTTTTATTGGTCTATCTGGCCGTTCGCCAAAGTGGATGGAAATCGGGCTTACTCTTTCTTTTCGGCGTTGCGTTATCTGTAATTTTAGCTGATTTGATCTCTACACAAGGGATGAAAGAAGTAATTCAACGCTATCGCCCTTCGCATAACCTTGACGTTAAGGATCATCTGCACTATTACCAAATAGGTTGGGGTGATTTCTATAGAGGTGGGATGTATGGTTTCGTGTCTTCGCATGCAGCCAATTTCTTTGCTATCGCAACCTTTTCCATCTCCTTTCTTATTGACTATAAAAAATGGCTCAATCCTCTGTTGATTGGTATCGCCGTTTTGGTGGCGTTTAGTCGCATTTACCTGGGTGTTCATTACTTCTCAGATGTCTTCGTTGGAGGTTTGGTTGGGATGTTAATAGCCCTCGGAGTGTACAATTACGCTTTCCTACCGCTTCACAAGAAAATAATGAAGGCATGACATATTTTTATGTGTTTATTGGTGGAGGACTTGGCTGTCTGGCACGTTTCAGTCTGAGTCAATTTGTGAATTATCTGATTAAATCCCCTTTTCCCTTTGGGACTTTTTTGTCGAATATGTTTGCGTGTACACTGCTTGCACTGTTTGTTATTGGGACACGTGAATACACGGAGGAACAAACTTGGATTCAACCCCTGTTGATTATGGGCTTCTGTGGAGGATTTAGCACATTCAGTGCGTTCAGTTATGAGTCTGTTCAGTTAATTGATCAAGGAAACTTCCTGATTGCTGCTTTGAACATTGTTATTTCAATTGTAGTAGGGATCTCATTGATTTATTTCATTCGAGCTGAGGCTTAGCAAGTCTTTCACAGGGATTTTCTTCCACAAGGGTAACACGACTATTTCTCGCTCAGGATTGTTCCGTTCGATAATGTCAAAAGCCTGACCCAGATTTGATCCATATTTCAAGTTGACAAGTAGATTCGTCGTTTTCAAGCCATTTTCCAGTGGTACAGTGAAATCATCCCAATGAATGGGAACAATGACTTCAGGAGTAACAGCATCAACGACATGTTTTTGATAGTTTTGATTGTAATTGTCGTCCATCAATTCTATTCCGGCAATCGCTAGGAACTGAATGTCGGCGTCAAAATCGGGAATAGCGTTCTTCTTATATCCAGCTGAACCTTGAATGGCAATATGTGTCCCTTCGTGCTTGATGAGAATGCTATAGCTAATACCTTCTTTGTAATCAAATATGGAAGCAGGTGGCACCAGTGGTTTGACAATTCCTTGATTCAATAATCGTCTTCGCTGTTCAGCGTCAGGATATTTCCAGTGCTTGGAGGCAATGAACATGATTTCAAACTTTCCAATCGAAATGAACGTGTTTAATGGCGCTTCCATCATTTGGTCCTCTGGGAGGTTCAATCCTCGGCCTATGTTGAGTGTCGAAGAGGATCCGATCAATCTTGCCCCAGTTAAGCTTGCAACTACAGGAGCGTCCATGGCATGATCAAAATGGGAATGTACTGGAATTACCGCATCTAACTCCGTTATTCCTGCTCGTTTTAGGCATGTTTTAATCACGGAACTATCTGGACCAACTTCTCCAAAAACCAGGGTATATGCAGAAGGTCGTGAAAAGAAACCGTCGGTAAGAATACGGGTTTCGCCATCATCTAACAGGACATTGGTATTTCCCAAAAATTGAACAGTCAGTCCTTCAGTTGAGTTGGATTTACCTTTGAACGCTAGCTCTTCCAATTGTCTCGGTCTAGGACGAATGTTCCAAAGCAGAAGTAGGATAATTACTATACCTAGGAAGTCAACAAGCCAAAGTCTCTTCATAGAATAAAGATAGAAGAAAAAGCGCTCGACTTAATTCCGATTGAACCAGGTGGTATATGGGCCAAGACTGAAATCAAGGTCGGGTATGGCTATTTGATCCGTTTCTTCTTCGTATGTTCCGTTCTTCACTCCAGAACCAAAGTTGAAGTTGATCGAAAGTGCTTGAGTCAAGATTTCTACACTGCCAGTATCAACATGGATTCCAGAGGTGTCAGCGTAGGTAGTGTAGATCGTTCCATCTGAGAGTATTTCTAACTCTATCTTAAATGAATTCGATGTTTCTTGAATCCAATTCCCAGCGAGTGTTGACATTTGTACAGGTTCTTTCTTACAACCGAAGAGAAATGGGATAGCAATGATTGCGAATAGAGGAATTACTTTTTGTAAAGACATAATTAATGATAATAGTTAGGTCTTAAACGGGAAAAGTACGATTGTAGTATGCCTAGCCGTGAGGATGAAATTCGGTTGGTACGGCAGTTTTTAAGGTTTCAATCAGTTCAGCACGCTTCTTTTCGAATTTCGAAGTGTCTGTTTTTGCGACGATTCCTTTTGCTTTGAAATCTCTGAAGTTCAACATCCATACGTAAGCGCATAAACCAAAAATTCCAATCATGAAATAGTATAAAATGGCCAGTCCCCAGCTTGGGTATGCATATGCATGAAACAAGAAAATCACAGGAATATTCACGAGGCCCATGGCAATCATACCGACGATCAACTTCACCGATCCATAGAATACGTCTCGTTTGAATGACTTCTCCACGAAGCGTTTAACAATGATGTACGGTAGCCCTAGATGCAGAACTCCCAATATGGCAAGAGGCGTTAAGGCGATCATAGTGAAAAGCTCCTTCATTCTGCTCCCCCCAGGGTTGTTGATCTTCCAGAACAAGAGTCGTTCCTCTAGCTTCACGCGCTTAAGTAAGGAAAAATAGCTTTCAGCTCCCTTTTTGAATTCACTCAGTTTTTCATTGGATTCAATATCTTCCTTGTTGATCCACTTTGCCAAGGATTTCGAGTATTTCCAGCGACTCAATAGCGAGTTCTTTCGGTCAAAATTGTTCGCGTTCATTCCACGACGAGAGAAAATCATGATGTTTTCATGAAGAGAAGTGTTCTCCATGTCCTCAACGTGCGTTATTTGTTCCTGCATCAACTCCTCGACACGCTTTGTGATGTCAGCAATGACTTTGTTGGGATTTTCTTCGTATTCTTTCCGATACTCGTTGAGACAAATTTTATCAGAAGTTGAAATCAAAATACCGCTTCGCATTTTATTAGGAAAAGTGTAATTACAGCCAACCGCGGCGATGTAGATGTTCTTTTTCCAATTGATGTTCTCCAGCGTCTTAAATCCGATGCGCACTGCGCCTTTTTTAACAGGTTTCAATCGACGTACGAATGTATCATCGGTAAACCCTTCTCCGAAGATGAGTAGGTTTCTTCCAAAGCTCAATATGCGTGAACACTTTTGGAATACTTCCTCATTTTTCGCTTTCGTATCCTCACCATCCTGCTGTCGGTAAATCGGGAGCATATGGCTAGCCCACAAAAGTGGTCGAGAAATCGGTGTGAATACATCTGAACGCGTCATGAAAAACACAATCGGATTTCTCATTGATGCAACGACCAATGGATCCATGAATGACGCTGAATGGTTACTCACATAAATTGTTCTTCCTCCGAATTCCTTTGGACTATTCACTGTCTTTTGGCGAGGATAGAAAACTCGCAAGGCGTATTTCAGCGTGAAAAAAAGGATGAAATAGACTAAACGCATATTAGATCAATTCTCTTTATTGAAAAAAATTACTCAGCAGATTCTTTGATTTCCTTGGTCACGTTTCGATTGTTTCCAATGTAGAAACCAAGCTGAAGTTCGTGCGTTCCACTTGTGCCTGTTCTAAGCGGGCCAGTGGCCATTTCGAAACCATAGGAGAGGTAAATATTCTTAACGATGTTCGTTCCTAATTGGAAAGTGAAGGCATTACTTGTTCGATACTGCAAGGCCAACCAAGATGCTTTGTTGTAGATGAAACGTGCTCCGATGTCACCTGAAAATGGACTGTTTTGAACGTATTTAGCCACAACTGTTGGTTCAATTGCGAACTGCTCGTTTAACTCAAATTCGTACTTCGCAACAAGGAAGTAATGACGGTTGAAATTACTTTCGGTTACTACATCATCGAATTCCACGGAGTTTCTCAAAAGTTGAGTTGTCGATACTCCCACAAAGAGCTTCTCACCATAGAAAACGATTCCCGCATTGGCGTCCAAAATGTTTTGTGAAGAGGTGTTTCCTAAGAATTGAGTGTATGCTGCGTCATCTTGCTGATACAAAACCACTCGATCTTGATTGATTCCAAGGTTACTCCATCCTAGTCCAATTCCCGCTCCGAAATTGATTGTTTTCGTAAAAGGCAAATGGAACGCGTAACTTCCATAAATCGACGTTTTGTTGAAGGGGCCGATACCATCGTACATGGCTCTTCCTCCAAGAATGTGCTTCATTTTCCCCGTAGTTCGAGTTGGAGACTTGAACAATGTGGCATTCTCGTTGTTGAATTCAGATAGAGCGCTCTCTGCGTCTTTTCCAACTTTCAAAGGTGTGTGTCCCATTAAAAGAACAGATCTTGGCGAGCCACTGTATCCTGACCATTGATTTCTGAAAGATAACTCGATGTTCGCCACATCTGATAATCCGCCAGCGGCTGGGTTCAACATAAATGGATTGCTCGCCATGTTTAAATAATGTCCTTCTTGCTGAGCAAACGATTCTCCCGATAAGCAGATGATTACTGCTGCAAGAAGATAACTGATCGATGTAAGTGCTTTTTTCATTTTTCTCCTTTTATCGAATAATACTAATGTCTCCTGTGTAAACTGTTCCTTCTGCATCATTCAGTTCGATGCGGTAAAAATACGTTCCCATTGTAAGTGGTTCGCCATTATGCGTCCCGTCCCAAGGGTCAGCATAGCCGACGGACTCGTAGACGACATCTCCCCAACGATTGAAGATAGTTACGTAACAATCAGGGTGAATGAGTTCAAGGTATTCAATGACGAAGAGATCGTTTCGTCCATCGAAGTTGGGTGTAATTACCGTAGGGAAAACAGGATTAAATCCTTCGCAAACACTAGCGATGATAATAACCGTATCCGTTTCGTTTGGACAGTTGTCGTTAGATACTTCATAAACGATTCTGTTGACTCCATTTTGGAGATTGTTCACTTCCGTTTGAGTGGAATTCGGATTTTCAATATCACCACTTCCTGTAGTGAAATACCAACTTCCTGCTTGGTTTGGAAGCAAGGCATTGGCGCTCAACTGCACGATTCCATCTTCAACACAAATTGAAGAATCAGAGCTAGTAGCGACAGCAGCATTTTTTGAATGGAATACAGCAACGCTATCCGAAGTTTGCGGACAAGATCCATTCGAAACCGTCCAAGTGAAGGTGTACCATCCATCATTTGTTATGTTGGCTAGCGTGGTGTTGGAGTTTGGCATAAATACACTCGCTTGGGGCGAAACCGTCCAAACTCCACTTCCTGCGCTGGCAGCATCGGCTTGGAGGTTCACAATACTGTCTGAACAGATGTAGATCGTGTCTTCTGAAATGCTTGTTGGAATCGGATTTTCATCTCGAATCACAACAATGCTGTCACTTTGCGATCCACAGAAAGCGGTAGAAACCGTCCATGTGTACATGTTCGTTCCGAAAGCGATATTATTCACTGCGGTAATGTTCGCGAGTTCATTGTTGAAATCTCCAGCTCCAGTCGAAACGGTCCATTCTCCCGTTCCTGAAGTAACAGGATCGGCTTCGAGAAGAGTCGTGGCGTCTCCACAAAGAGCAACGGTGTCAATTGCAATGATGGCATCAGAAGGATACTCCAATACCTCTACGCGGAAGTTACAGCCTGCAATGTTTCCAGAGGTATCCACTGCTTGATAGAATAAGTCTGTAATTCCAATAGGGAAGGTGCTACCTGAAGAGTATCCAGTCCCGTCCGTTTGATTGAGTTCAACTTCACAGTTGTCTGAGAAAGTTGGAAGCGAATAGAATACAACTGGATCACATGTCACTGTATCGTTCGGACAATCGATTATTGGTAATTCAGTTTCACTCACGAATAGACTAAAGTCGCAAGAAGCAGAGTTTCCACCTGCATCTGTAACGGTTAATGTAATTTGATTCGTCCCAACTGGAACCAAAGTACCAACTGCTGGCGTTTGACTTAAAGTGTATGTTCCGCAGTTATCGGTTACTGTTGCCAGTGAACCGAAATTCGTTAAGGCAAAATCACAGGATGTTCCTGCACTTGCTGTTGAAGATGTTGGACACGTAATTGTCGGTGGTGTGACGTCATCTGGAAGAACGTTCGTCGTACAGGTCGTAGAATTACCACTTTGGTCGGTTAACGTAATGATCACTGGAGTAACTCCGCTTTCGGCACTTCCTACCGCTGGATTTTGCGAAACAGTCATGTTGGCGAAGGCTGAACAATTATCCGTTCCTGTAACGAGTCCAGTCAAGTCAGGCATTGAATATCCGCAGGAAGCGTTAATGGCTACGATTTGATCCGAAGGACAAGTTACTGATGGCGAAGTGGTGTCGCTGGTAATTACGGTGAATGAACACGTCTCAGAATTCCCTGCTTGATCCGTTGCCGTTAACGTTACGAGTGTTGGACTCGAGATGGATGTTCCAGCAATTGGACTTTGCGTAAGGGTAATTCCTGTTCCACTTGAGCAGTTGTCCTGAACCGCCGCTAGAGAAGTGTAATCTGCAAGAGGGCCTGAACACGTAGCATCAACGATTACAGTTTGTGTTGGTGGGCAAACATTGAAAACAGGATCAGTTTGATCAACTACTGTTAAATCGAACGTACAAGTGCCCGCATTTCCTGAAGCATCTGTTCCTGTTATGGTCACCGTTTGAACACCAGCAAAGATGATGGACCCTACCGCAGGCGATTGTGTAAATGAGATCATTCCTGAAGGAGTACAGTTATCCGTTGCAGAAGCTAATCCTGTAAAGTCCGTCATCGTGAAGTAACAATTCGTAGTGGTTCCAACACTTTGATTAGCTGGACATGTGACTACAGGAGCTGTTTGATCGTCAACCGAGACGTTGAACGTACATGTTCCTGTATTGGATGACTCATCAGTTGCTGTTAAGGTCACAACCTGTGTTCCTGTAAACGATGTTCCAGGAGCCGGCGATTGAGTGACTGTAATGTTTCCTGACGTTGAGCAGTTGTCGCTCGGTGAAGCCAAAGAAGTGTAATCTCCTAAAGTAGCCTGACAAGAAGTATTCGCAGGCTCTGTTTGATCAACTGGACAAACAATATTTGGTGAAAGCGTATCGATAACGGCTACGAACAATTGACACGTACCGATATTACCAGCAGTATCACTCACGGATAATGTGATTGGCAGAGTTGGGTTTAATCCAACAAGCGTACCTGCGATGGGTGTTTGTGTCACAGCACTAGGCGATGAACAGTTTTCTGTAACAACTGCACCTGCAGTGAAATCCATTAAGGTAGCCAAACAACTATTGTTCACGTAGTGTGTTGCGCCTGGTGGACAGATAATCGCGGGAGCGAGTGTATCAATCAACAATCCGTTGAACGTACAAGATTGAGGAATGGCAGGTGCACCTCCTATAACGGTTAGAGTGATTGTTTGATCTGCACTAATGAGCGTACCTGAAGGCGGGGATTGTGTTACCATTAAATTTCCTAAGGATTCACAATTGTCAGTCAAAAGGGCACCACTTGTGTAATCTCCCAATGTGAAATTACATCCGTTATCAACGGCAAGATTGGTGTCGGATGGACAAATAATCGTTGTGACAATGGTATCAATTGTCGTCATATTGAATGAACACGTAGCGCTGTTTCCAGCTTCATCCGTTGCCGTCATGGTAATCGGAGTAACTATATTAGCACCATTGATAGTGATTCCTGGAGCCGGACTTTGAACATGACCGATATTTGCTGGAGTTGAACAATTGTCTGTGCTTACTACAAATGATGTGTAATCCGGAAGGATAGCATCACAGCTCGCATCAACATATACCGAAGTATCTGCAGGACATACAGGAACAGGTAATGTTGCATCGATAATGTTCAAGGTAAATGAGCATTGCGATGAATTCCCCGATTGATCCGTAGCGGTCAAAATAACTGTTTGTGTACCACCTGGACCCGCTGCTAGAACGGTGAATTCAGGAATATTCTGAGTGACAACAACGTCTACCGAATCATTACAATTATCTGAAAGTGTGAAGTTCGTTTTCGTATAATCTTGCATAACTGCTGTACAATTAGCTTGAACAGCCAAGTTAAGTGGCCCAAGGCAGTTGATTACTGGAGGGATGGTATCCGTCCCAGTAATTAAGACATTATCTACTGATAACGGGAAAGGGAAGATGTTGGCATCATCATACGTAAATCGGAACCCAATATCGAAGCTTGTTCCATTTAGCGAAGCCGGCAATGCTCGTGTCGTATTCGTCCATGCCGCAGAGATCGGAAGTGCCGATCCAATGATATTCCATGTAGTTCCTCCATCGGTAGAGTAGACCGCTTCAGCGAAATCTTGCCCAGCACTACCCGTAATAGAA
>JBGCDF010000304.1:0-5610 GCA_045105095.1 Crocinitomicaceae bacterium
TTCTGATTGATCTGCCAGCGCTTGAAATACATACGTATGCCAGCTGTGAGGATAAGATTGATCAGGAAATACACGACGCGATTCTCTCTTTCATTCATCACTGGATTAAAGTGAAAGGTGAAAAATTGTTCATCGAGCACATGAAATCTCTTGGTTTTAAGAGGAAATCCATTGAGGCGGCAATTGAACCAACCGTTTTTACTACACGTAACTCTACACTTACAAATTACTTTGAAAAGAAGACTAAGAAGAAGTATTTTGAAGAATTTGAGTTAGCTTAGCAAGAAATAATCACTTTAAACTACACTATATGACACGCGACTACGCAATTGATGCAAGACCATTTAACGTAAGAGAAGACATTGAACAAATCTCAAAGCTGTATCACCCTCATCAGGATGAAGTAAGGAATTTCCTTCGTTCACATTCCGGAGCGGGATCATGACAAGGAGTATCTAATGAAAAGGTGTACGAGCTAATTTCAGAAAAATTAGGACTTCCAGTTCCCGAATAGAGTAAGCTTTTCTTTCTAGGCTAGTTCGAGCAATGAGTTGTATACAGCTTCATACTGCTTTACGATGGAATCAAGATCGAATTCTTTCGCTCGATTCTGTGCGTTTCTTCTGAATTGCGCTAATGTCTCTTCGTCTTTGAAGATTTTCAGAGTATTGTTGGCCATGTCGTCGACATCTCCTACGTTCGATAAGAACCCTGTTACCCCATGAAGGTTAACTTCTGGAATTCCCCCAGTATTTGAGGAGATAACAGGTACGCCAACAGCCATTGCTTCAAGTGCAGCCAATCCAAAACTTTCTGTTTTCGAAGGAAGAACGAACACGTCTGCAATTTCAAGAACTTGTTGCGTATCTCTAATTTTCCCGAGGAATGTGACACGATCACATAAATGAAGTTCTCGGCAAAGCTCTTCAAGCTTATACCTTTCTGGACCATCCCCGACCAACAACAAATGTGAAGGTTTCACTTCATTGACTAACTGAAAAACCCGTAAAACATCTTCGACGCGTTTCACTTTTCGGAAATTAGAGACGTGACAGAGAATAGACTCATCGTCGTTCGCATAACGATTTCTTAGTGAGCGATCAATATTGACTAAGTCAGCCGGAATCCTGATAAAGTTCGGGATGACATCAATAGGTCGTGTTGTCGAGAAATGCTTATAGGTATCTTCTTTCAGACTTTTCGATACTGCAGTTACGGCATCCGATTCATTCAAACAAAAGGTAATCACGGGTTCAAAAGAAGGGTCGCGCCCCACCAATGTAATATCTGTTCCGTGCAAAGTTGTAACAAATGGGATTTCAACCCCCTGAGATCTTAAGATCATTTTAGCCATATACGCCGCAGAAGCATGAGGGATGGCATAGTGCACGTGAAGGATATCTAAACCTTCATGTTTTACAACGTCCACCATCTTACTGGCTAGAACTGTTTCGTATGGTTGATACTCAAACAGTGGGTAATCTGACACTGCGACTTCGTGGTACGTTACATTCTCTCGGAAAGACCCTAGACGAACGGGTTGTGAATAGGTGATAAAATGAACCTTATGTCCTTTTTTTGCCAATGACTTCCCTAATTCTGTCGCTACAACTCCACTTCCTCCAAAGGTCGGATACAATACTATTCCTATATTCATAATTAACCCAAAGTTACGATTTTATCCCTTTTTTAGACGGCTATAAATGGCGAAATCGACAATCTTCACGGTAAGGAAAGCAAATGGTAGAGCTGCAAGAATGTCAATAGAATAATGCACACGCTGAATCATTAAAAGAACACCGAGAGTGGCGCCTAAAACAGCAAATAACCACTTCCATTTCTTCGTATGAAAGAATACCAAACAGACCAAAGCTGTGTGTCCACTGAAGAATAAATCGGAATCTATCGTTCCTTGATAAATGAAGGTGTTCAGGAATGGATCTTCCAGATAAACGATAGTTTCAGGTTCTTTTAACGGAAGCAATGAAAGCGTCAAAAACCTGAATATCAATAACAATCCATAGGAAAAGGCCATTTTACTAATGAAATATTTCTCCTTTCTATTCAGGATAGCATAGACGATGATCGTTCCGTACGTAATGGAGAAAATTGGAATGGACACATCTCTTGCGGGCAACATTTTGAAGGCCGGGTCATCGAAATACCAAAGCAATTCATCAACGCGCGCTTCGTGAAATGGTAAGAATAACGCGAATAGTACTGCACAAGTGAGCAGAAACAATAGGGATGCAATGAGTAGTTTCTTTTGCGACATTAGCGTTTAGCTTGTTCAACCGCTTCGTAAATCACTCGCTGAATTTCTGTTCGCGTGCTCATTTTTACAAGTAACCAATTTTCAGCATCTGGATAAACGCGGTTAGACAAGAATACATAATTTATTTCATTTACAGGATCGGCCCAGGCCAAAGTTCCGGTGAATCCCGAATGTCCAAAACTCGATCCTGAAGCACCATTATGACTAGGCCCTCCTCTCCCATCGATCGTTGGTTTATCAAATCCAGCCCCTCTTCTATTCTTCGAATATTGACGTTTCGTGTATTCGGCAACAACTTCAGGCTGAATGTATTGCGTGCCGCCATATGAACCTTTATTCAGGAACATTTGCATCAATGAGGCCATATCTCCAGCGTTTGAAAACAAGCCCGCATGACCACCAACTCCACCAATCATGGCAGCACCTGGATCGTGTACGTATCCATGTATGAGCTGTTTTCGGAAGATTTTGTCATCTTCAGTTGGCGTGATTTTATGAAGAGGGAAATATTCTAATGGCTTGTATCTCATATAACGCAGCCCCATTGGTTCGTAAAGCTTACTTCTGGTAAAGTCTTCCATTTTCTCACCTGATTTCTGCTCAATGATTTTCTTGATGAAGTAATATCCTAAGTCAGAGTATTTATAGCGCTTCGATTTAAGAGGAGTTCTCAAAATTCGTTGATACATCGTGTCGGTATATCCTTTTCGAATCCACAAATCATTGGCAACAGGAACATCCGTTAAATCAGATCTCATGGGAGCGTACCATTGTTTACTTGGTTCACTATTATCAAGTGTTTTGGTGTAAAATGGAATCCAAGGAACCAGTCCTGATTGATGCGCCAGCATGCTTTTTAATCCAATGTTGGAATAGCCCGTGTTCGCTGTTAGTTCAGGCAGATATTCGCCTAGTTTCGCACTTAAGTCAAACTTTCCTTCTGAATCGAGCACCATTAAAGATGACGTGGATGCCGCAATTTTCGTGATGGATGCAATGTCATATAGATCCGTGTCTTTGACCTTTCGTTTTTTGTCATAAGTATGATGTCCGTATGCTTTTCTCCAAATGACTTTCCCTTTCACTGCAACAACTACTTGGCAGCCTGGAAATGCTCCTGCATCAATTCCTTTTTGGACAATTCGATCAATTTCCATCAATTTTACTCGGCTAACTCCTAATTCTTCAGGTTGAGATTCTTTCAATCTCCCAGACCACTCTACTGTTAATCCGTGATTTCTGCCATACGATTCATTCAGAGTCATCGGCAACTTCCCTGACGATGCGAAAGTCCCCATCAGAAACTGTCCCATCCGATCTTGAGCCAATGCATGATTTTCGTATCCCAAAACAACCGCTTCAAACTTGCTTAAATTGGCATTTTTCAACCCTAGCGGATTACCAAAGAAGGCCAGAATGTTTTTCTTTTCAGGAAGATTATTGATCCACGCTTGCCAACCTTTTGGTAAACCATAGTCATTTCTCGACCGAACAGTATTACTGTGAAACGCTGTAATAATCATATCATACGAATTCAGCGTGTCGCCTAAACGACTCTTAGCCTCGTCAATCGTATAGAAATGATAATGATCGATTGGAGCTACCAATTTCATGGATTCTTTTAAATCTCTGGTATTCGTTCCAATACTTACGTGCGCAATACGCTGATCAAATCGCTTAATCGGTAAGACTTCGTTTTCATTTTTTAAAACAGTAATTGCCTTCTCGTACAACTGTTTTTTGGCAAATTCAATCTCAAACTCATTGTAAGTTTTTACCTTTTTCGGATTGATAATCGCCTTATACTTAGCACTTAAGACTTTCGTACAGCGTGCGTCAATTTCCTCAATTGAAATTTCACCAGACTCAACCTTGAGTTTAATCGCTTCAATGGCTTCTTCGACACTTTCAGGAAACAGTAAAATATCACATCCGGCCTGAAATGCTTTTACAACAACTTCAGTCTTTCCGTAACGATCAGCAACTGCTTTCATGTTCAAGGCATCACTAATTACTAGCCCTTTAAAGCCAAGTTGCCCTTGTAAATATTCTTTAATGATGATGGGACTCAAGCTACTCGGTGTACCAGTAGAATCTAGCGCGGGAACGCTTAAGTGAGCAATCATTACGCTGGCCGTACCTGCCCGAATTCCTGCTCTAAATGGAGGGAAGTCAATTGCGTCAATCTGTGCATATGAATTTTCAACGACCGGCAGCGAGTAATGCGAGTCCGTGCCAGTATCGCCATGTCCAGGAAAGTGTTTGATACTAGTTAGAACTCCTTGTTGCTCCATACCTTGTACTGCCGCTTTGACATGAGCTGCTACGGAAATGGGATTCTCTCCGAACGATCGAAAACCAATTACGGGATTATTGGGATTACTGTTAACATCAGCAACTGGGGCAAAATTCATGTGAATTCCAATTTCGCGACATTCCTGAGCAATCATTTCGGCAATGCTTTTCGTCAATTGAGGATCATCCGCTGCGCCAATCGTGTAATTGTAAGGGAAACGATCTTCGCCGAACAATCTCATTTGTACTCCCCATTCAGCATCCATTCCAATCATGAGAGGGACATCCGCCTTTTCTTGAAAACGGTCAATTACGTTTTTCATGTTGATTCGCTGTCCCTGGAAGAAAATCATTCCACCAATGTGTTGTTGGATTACCAAAGAATCCAGATGAGCATAATGCTCTTCTCCTCGATTTGAATAAGCTGCCACCATGAAAAATTGACCGATTTTCTGTTCTAAGGTCATCTTCTCCAGTTCGGCATTCACCCATGTGACTTTAGAAGGTGTTTTTGTCTCAATTTCTGGTGTACTCACTACAAGAGATAAGGAAATAGTTCCAGCCATCAACAGTGCGGTAACGGCAATAGTTCGTACAGAAAGCATCTTTTTCATACGTTCAAAAATACAGCTTGTTGTTCTGGTAATCATGTTGTTGGTTTTAACTTATCCACAGTAGACAATCAAAAACTTTTCCAAAGTAAAACTGTCGCATTGTCATACAGTTACAATAAGGTATGTTTTTTGATGCTTCGTTAATCGTCCAACGAGGGAATAATTGTTAAATTTGATATTACGATTATGAAGTTTCGATTTCTAAATAACACGCTTCAAAACAGACGTTTTGATTATACGCCAAGATATTACGATGAGCGTAAAGATGCTCTTGACCAAAAAAAGGAGTACTACGAAAAATTGCAATCAGGTGACTTGTCGGAAGATGAACGCCGCGCAGCATTTCGGGGTAACCTGAAGGGAGAGTTCTCTCGCACGGAATACCGTCAAGGACAAAATCGTTCTTCGAATATTCGAGTGATTCTG
>JBGCDF010000305.1:0-3558 GCA_045105095.1 Crocinitomicaceae bacterium
CTATCTCCTCTTTAAGATCATGTACAATTTTTTTCTTTGATTTTGGAATAGGCATATGAGGCAAGAAAAATTTATGCAATTCCTTAAGCCTTTTAAAATTTAGTCGATGTAAGTCTGAATGCGAATGTACTTTCATTATGAATAGTTGTTATTCTCAAGATAATCAAAAAGAAAATAAAGCTGAAAACCCGAATAAAATTCTTTGAAACATAAAAAATGAATGTTTGGGAATCACACCTTCTAATCTTCCATCTTTCGTAGAATGCTGATCCCTCTATTTAGAAAAAGTGGAAAGTGACATTGATAAAAGGATAGAACTTCCTTATATGAATGCCTTAATCAATAAAAAACTCTTCGAAAAGTATAATCTCTGATAAGGTCATTACTTCACAAAAACCAAAGTCGTCATAGACCGTAAATCTTCCACCTTAACCGTTTTCACAGGCTCCAGCAACGAAAGTGAAAATTCAGATGATAAATCATCCACTTGATCCCTTGTGATCAAATAACGTTCAGATCCATCTGGTAAATCAAACACTCCTTTTCGTCCTTTCGATTCAAGATTCAAACCAATATCTGAAGTCATTCGAATGAATAAGATGCCATTTTTGGCCAGTGCTTTTGAGAGTGAAGCGAACATCTTGTTGAAATGATCATGATGCTGTGCGAAATGCAGAACGGCATTACAAATAATGAAATCGAACCGTTCCGTTGAGTTAAAATCTTCAAGTGCAATCTGTTGGAATCGATCCTTGATTTCAGGGTAAGTCGAGCGCAGTAGATCAATTGCTTCTGGGTTAGCGTCAATACCCGAAACATCGAAGCCATTGCGAATCAAATAGTGGATATTTCGACCACCGCCGCAACCAGCATCCAGAATTTTTCCGTCTGGTTGAATTCTAGCTTTCAATAATTGATCGATGAGGTAAACATCAATTCCCTGAAGTGCTTCTAATTCTTTCATGATTCAAAGAAAGAAAATAAAGTTAAAATAGAATGGTATTCAAGATGAATGTATGGGAATTCATTATCTTGTTGGCAATTCGAAACTTACACTCCATGAACGCTGCGCAATTCCTACTCAATTTTGCGGATAAGATAGAACAGAAAGAGATTGTTAATCAATCGACAGCGATTAAAATACGCGGATACATTCGAAGAATTGAGGACTCAACAATGATTGAGTTATTCTTGATCGTTTCTGGCATAATGGGAGCGCTTTTTTGTGTGGCAGGAATTTTCTCAATTGTCGGAGAGTATTGGGATACTTTCCCTACTCATGTTCGCGGGATTTTCAGTGTTGTACCGGTGCTAGTTGGTCTGTACTTTTATTACAGAGCTATTTTTCATCACCCTAAATCACGCTCTTGGACTGAGACCAGTTCCGTTTTCTTGATGCTCATGATTGGAGCATCACTTGCATTGTTAGGAAACACGTATCAATTGGATTCAGATGGCGATCTCAATACCTTTTTTATATCTTGGGCCGTACTATCTTTGCCATTGTTCTACTTCTCGCGGGCCTCTGGAATTACGATTATTTACTTCGGGTTGATTACCCAGTTGGCAGTTAAAATTTCTATCGGATTATTCTACATTCCAAGTTTTATAGAGAACAATGTTGGAATGTGGTATTGGATTCTATTAATTGGATTTTTACCTCACTATTATTTAGCTCTCAATAAAAATAGCAGGAAACAGGGAGTACGAGTTGTATACATGTCATATGTTATTTACATATCGTTTGTCCTAGTGATGACTCAAACATTTAAAGGAAGTTATATTCTGTGGGTAACCACTTCCAGTGTTGCCTTCTATCTGTTGGGAAAGCGATTTATGGGAGAAAACAAGAATATTTTTAACCGTCCCTTTCAGTTGTTTAGTCAATTGTGGATTGCATGGTTACTTGTTTCTGTATCGAGCAAGATATCAATGAAGGTCGCATTTATGGAAGATTCGTTTTTTCTGTTGTTTATGAAGCAGGAAGGAACTGCCGTATTGAAGGGAGTCGGAAACGATCTCGCCTCGGATAAAATCTTTTATTTCATTGCTGTTTTGATCGTTCTTGCAATGATTTACGCTGCTTATTTTTACTTCAGAAAGCACCTGAAGGATGTGAGTAAGTTGATCGTTTTCACTCCAACTTTCGTAGTGTTAATGATGATACTTCATGAGTACGCAGCTCCCGATTGGCTTATCCTTCTCTTGATCAATGCATATGTCTTGTTCATTGGATTTAATACCATGATTAAAGGTAGTGAGAATCGTAATATGCTACAGATGATCTTCGGATTTGGATTAGTGTCAGTTCTACTTTGGCTCCGATATTTTGATACGGACTGGAACTTCGTTCTGAAAGGACTTACTTTCCTCGGAATCGGAGGGATTTTCTTCTTAATTAATCTCACTCAAAAGAGCAAACTAGAACGTATCGAACGCAATAAAACGAGACGAGATGACTATTAAAAAAGGACTGTTTTTTGCTTATACGGCTATCATATTGTTAGTCTCCGTTTATGTTGCAATGTCTTCCAAGGATGTATTGAGTAGTGGAAATTTCTATAAGTTCAAGTCTACTTCGTGCCTACCTTTCGACGCGAGTCAAGGGAATTTTTTACGCGTTGTCTATGAAAAGATAAATATCCCAACAAAGTTTGATTTCGAAGAAGGCGAGTCGGTCTGCGTATCCATCGGAGTAGATGATGATGGATTTGCATTTTTCGAAGAAGCATTTAAAACGGCTCCTAAAGGTCAAGACTATATAATGAGTACCGTAGAGTGGTCTGGAGTAGATGAGTTGTTACAGCAAGAAATTGAAAGAGCCATGGAATCTGATAATTTCAATTTAGAATTACTTGATACTAGAGGTTTTGTGAATATCAAGATTCCAGATTATATGAATAAGTTTTTCATCAATGAAGATGCTGCGTTGCGTGCCGAAAAGGTGTTCCGAAAAGAGCAGGAAAACATTCATATTGGTGTTCGGATCTTGGATGGAGAAGTGAGGTTGGAAGATATCTACGTCTTTGAAAAACCAATACTGGAGTATTTAGACACTAAAAAGTAATGCCGAAATTCTTAAAAATCACCTTGTTTGTGGCTGCCGCACTTGTTGTGATTGGGTTTGTTTATATCAAGTCTAAGGCGGCTGATGATGGAGATCCTGCACCCGAGATTAAGACAGAACTGGTCAACGGAAAGCAGTTCAAATTGAGTGAATTGAAAGGAGATTATGTCCTATTGAGTTTTTGGGGTTCCTGGTGTGGTCCGTGCCGAGTCAAAGCTCCTGCTTTAATCGCTTTTCATCAGAAATACAAAGGTCGAGTAAAGATTGTCAGCGTAGCTTTGGAAAAAGAGTATGCGGCTGGTATTGCAGCAGCGAAGAAAGACGGATTTACTTGGGAGCACCAGATCGTTGAAGAATCGAGATTTGTGATGATGTCTGGAACAGCGCAGGATTACGGAGTATCAGAAATACCGACAATGTTTTTAATCTCTCCTGAAGGAATTTTGTTGGGGAAGAAAAGCTTGCAAGAAATTGAAGAGATAATTAAAGAT
>JBGCDF010000306.1:0-6189 GCA_045105095.1 Crocinitomicaceae bacterium
GCGGTCAGATGTCATCTTGGTACGTGTTAAGTGCTATGGGAATTTATCAAATTGCTCCAGGAAATCCGTATTACGAAATCGGAAGGCCCATTATGGATAAGGCCATCATCCAACTGGAAAATGGAAAGACGATTGATATCCGCGCTCAGAATAACTCTCCTGAGAACAAATACGTTCTGAGCGTAAAGTTCAATGGGGAAGTACTAAAGCAGCACTACATTTCTCATGAGAAGCTCATCAATGGTGGAAAATTGGTCATTAGAATGGGCAAACAACCTGTGAATGAACGAAGTTCATTTGAGCATGCTCCTACTCTCTCTTCTGTGCCTGAAACGTTTATTCCCATTCCATTTGTAGAACAGGAAAATCGCGTGTTCGACGAAAAAATGGAAATTTCTCTGAGCATAGTGAAAGATCAAGACTACACCATTTTCTACACCTTGGATGGATCCATTCCAGACATTCACTCGACTGATTATCAAGCACCATTTACCATTACAGAAAATACTACTGTACAAGCGAGAGCTTGGAAAGATGGGTATTTCAGCACAAATGTTAGCACTGATTTCGTAAAACGCGATAATACTATTTCACTTGAGTTATTTTCAGAGTATGCGAACCAATACGCAGGAGGTGGTGACTTAGCCTTGATTGATGGAATTTCTGGTGGAAACGAATACAGAACTGGTGATTGGCAAGGTTACTGGGCACAAGATCTTGTTCTGGAAGTAAAATTCGATGGAGGTCGATCATTATCAGAAATTGGAATTGGTTGTCTATCGGATATGAAATCGTGGATTTTCCTTCCGAAAGAAGTAGTCTTTGAAGTATCCACGGATGGAATCAACTTCACGGAAGTTGGGAAGACGAGCATCTCGCCAGAAGCAGCAAGTGCTATGTCTCCTCACAAGGCTGTGTATTCAGCATCACCTGGTTCACCAGCGAAATATACAAAGGTTCGTATCACTGTTAAGAATTTTGGAAAATGCCCTGAATGGCACCTAGGCAACGGGAACGATACTTGGCTATTTGTGGATGAGCTTATCTTCAGGTAAAATGGGGAAACAGAAAAAACCAGAATATACCTGGCTTTATAACCTCATTCTTTTCGTTCTTATATCTCCCTTGATTCTCATATTTATCGGAAAAGACAACCACGGACAAGGAATTGGTGATTTGTTTGCTGCACCAGGCTTTTTGCCCTTTTTCATTACTATCGTAGTCCTTTTTGGGATCATCACATACCGAAATTTATCCAGGACGAAAGCAGAGGAAAAATGGAGCACCGGTGTCTTCGAAAACAATCAAGTCTACTCTGAAGATGCGATGCTGCAAGCATTTATTCGACTTGGGGCGCTCATGCTAAGGCAGGATACGCAAGATTTAAAAGGAAAATTGGGATATCTTCATCGCTATTTCAGGCAGCACTTTGAGAATTCATATACTTCGGATTTATCGACTTCTTTAAATAGTGCCTTTCACAACCCCGTCCAAATACGAAGCGTCACGCCATGGTTGAAGGCCAACCTTCGTTCAACTTCTCAACGATCTCAGCTCATCTATTTTCTGGCGGGACTGGGTGCTGTTGACGGAAGCATCAATCCAAGAGAGAAGCGTTTCCTGAGAGAAGTTGCTACTGAGCTTGATATTACCCAAAAGGACTTCGATAGCATCATGGCGATGTACACACGTTTTGAAGATGCTTTCAACAATCAACAGAAACAGCAGCAACGACAGCGTCGCGCGCCAAGCAAATCAAACAGTCAGTACAAACGAGAAAAGGCGGCGAAAGTACTAGGCGTTTCTTTAAATGCATCGATGGATGAGATCAAAAAAGCCTATCGATCATTGGTGAAGGTTCATCATCCTGATAAATTCGCTGGAGAAAGTGAGCGACAGCAGAAAATTGCCGAAGAGCGCTTCATTCAGATTCAGCAGGCGTATGAATTACTATCTGATTAAGAGTTAATTAGTCCAATTTCATTCCAAAACAGCAAATATCATCTGTTTGCTCTTCTTGTCCTTTCCAGGCTTTGAACTCTTTTTCGATCAGTTTTCGCTGCTTCTTCATTGGTTCATCTGAAATCGACTTGATGAATTGCTTCAATCTGCGCTTCATGTATTTCTTGTTATTCTCTCCTCCGAACTGATCAACAAATCCATCGGTAAACAAGTATAGTTGATCTCCTGACTCATAGTCAAAGGTGACGTCTTTAAATGGAGAAGGATCAGCTACATATCCAACGTGCTGCTTGGAACCTCTGATTTCCATCCATTTGCCATTCCTCAAGATTAACACACTCAAATTCGCGCCAGAATATAACACCTGCTTGTTCAATTCATCAACGATTCCAAAACCTGCATCCATTCCGTCGTTAATCTGACCCACTTCACCTGAATGAAATATTTTGATGAGTCTTCTTCGAATGAAAGCAAGCGCTCCAGCTGGCGAATGAATCTTTCGACTTCTCATTGTCTGTCGAGTCAAACTAAGGCAAAGAATGCTCAAAATTGCTCCTGGAACTCCGTGCCCTGTACAATCTCCAATAAAGAAAACAGGCATTTGACGCTTCTCATCCTTAGAACTCACATAATCAGCAATGTAAAAATCTCCACTCAAGTCACCTTTGGGTAAAAAGTAAATGAATGAGTCATTGAATACTTTCCGAACGTCCGATTCGGTTTGTAACGTAGAACTCTGGATGCGTTGCGCATACTTAATACTCTCCGCGATACTCCTGTTTTGTACATCGAGTAATTCCTGATCTCGTTTGAGTTGAGTAATGTCCTTTAAGACACCCGACCCTTTAATCACATCACCATGCTCCTCGCTTCTAATCGGAAAAGATCTTTCCTGAAGCCATCGTATTTCTCCATCTACAACAATTCGGTATTCAATATCATAGGATTTACCTGCTTTTATATCCAGAATCCCCTTGCGAATAAGATGACGATCTTCATGGTGTACAAAATGATCTATATACGATTTACCAGAGTAAAGGAACTCAGGGTCTGCTCCCAAAATAGCTATCGTATTTGGACTAACGTACTCATATTGTTCGTTCATCACACTGTAGAGAAAGAATACGTCTTCAATCGTTTCAGACATCTGACGAAAATTAGCTTCACTTTCAACAAGTGCTATTTCCGCTTTTTTCTGATCGGTAATCTCGGTACAAATCTCTATCAGTTCAGTGACGTTACCTTCATCATCGTAAACTGGAGTAGATTCTACAATCATCCAGTACAAATCTCCATTCTTGCGATAGTGAGCAACTTGGATAGGTTCACCCTGAACAGGTCCGCCTACAGTCAATTTATCGAAAGTTTCTTTATAGAAGTGAGGGACTTTGAAGAGTTCGCTCGGTTTATGCCCAATAAGTTCGTTGTTTGTATATCCCGTAATCCGCGAAAAACTGTCATTGCACCATTTCATCTCTCCTTCTGGAGTCGTAATTACAATTCCATTCGAAACATTGGTCGCTATTCTTGATAAACTAACGAGTTCATCAATCAACTTGGCGTTTTTGTTGTTTTGGATTTCAAGTTGTTGGCCCAGCTCCTTTTCCTTTGAAATATCACGTGAAACTCCCATACTCCCAATTATCTCTCCTTCATCATTGTAGAGGATATTGGCAGAAAGGTAACAGGTAAACTCCTCTCCGTTCTTTCGAAGATTAACAACTTCACCTGCAAACTCTCCTGTTTCCTCAAGAGATCGGACTACTCGCGTAAACTCTTCTTTAGAAGCGTACAATTCGTGTACGTCAAGTCCTCTTAATTCTTCCAGGGTGTAACCGAATGCGTTTAAGGCAGCTGGATTGTACTCAATTATGTTACCATCTGCATCAGCAGAGCCAATGAAATCGAGAGAATTTTTAATCAAATAATCCGCGTAAATCGCGTTTTCAGTCAAACTGTGCATAAGAGCAATACATAGAGTTGTATTAAAGGAGTGACGCTAATATAGGTAAAATGGTTAGACTTTTCCTAAATATTCGAAAGCCAATCCATAACGTCTACACCATCTGCATAATCGGTTAAGATGGGATCTTGCGATGTCCCGAAGGTTTCAAAATCTTTGCCAATAACAACCTGAATGTCGTCCTTATACTTTGAAAGCTTCTCCTTCACAGCGTCCAAATCCTTATATCGTTCGTAATGCAATATGGCTAAGGGAGAAAATAACTCATCAGATTCGCGAAGCAGCACGAAATTGTTATCCAGCAAGGGGATTTGATTCATCAGATAAACGGCTCGATGGTAATCGTAGTTATTCCCGTACTTGTTATTGTGAATGACATCACCGAAGGGCACGATCGCCTCAAAGAAACGATCTATTGCGAAGGATTCTGGAATAAACAAATGTGATACATTTCTGCACCCCAGACCGAAATAAGCGAAGATATCCTCTCCCAGCTTATTAAGATCTTCCTTCGTTTCAGATCCATCCAAAACAGCCACAGAAGTTCGGTTTTTTCGAAAGATGTGAGGATACTTGCCGAAATACTGCTCGAAGTACTTAATGGAATTATCACTTCCCGTAGCAATTACACCATCCATCTCCCCTATTTTCCCCGCGCTAAATTCAATTAGTTCTTTCAGGACAGGACAGAATTCTATTAAGTGATTCGCAAGCGCAGGAAGAAGTGTTTTATCGTTTGAACTGAGTTTACAAACGGCTTTATTTCCGGAGCACAGCACACAGAGAAAATCATGGAAACCAACTAGCGGAATATTCCCAGCCATAATGATCCCTATTCGCTTTGGCTGCTCTGTGAAAGCATAGTTTGACGTCCAATTCGTTAACTTCTCCTCGGTCAGCTGATTTCCTAGATTCAATAGTGCTTTTCGAACGTTCTCTTTCGTAAACCATCCATTGTAGGAAACCTGACGATTGATAATTCCGATCAACGTTTGATATTCTGATTCCGTAACACCAACGGAAAAATCTTTCCACTCGTTGTTGTTACCCAATGCTCGCATCAGTTTACCTAACTGTGCAAAACCGCCTAGTATTTCCTTCTGTTTCACGCTGCAAAAGTATTCTGCTTTGTTGATTTTTCCTATGACTTAACTAAATTTTAAAATTTATTCTTCGAAGAATACGCCGATGCTGCGTATATTTGCAGAAAACAAAATAATATACATGGCTATTATTATCACAGACGAGTGCATAAATTGTGGAGCATGCGAGCCGGAATGTCCAAATACAGCAATTTATGAAGGCGGTGCGGAATGGAATTATTCAGACGGGACTTCGTTAACTGGAATGATCACTACCCTTGACGGGAAGGATCTGATGGCTGACGGTGCACAAGAGCCTGTTGACATGGATGTTTATTTCATTGCGACTGACAAATGTACAGAGTGCGTTGGTTTTCACGACGAACCACAATGTGCTGCTGTATGTCCTGTCGATTGTTGCGTTGATGATCCAGACTTCAGAGAATCTGAAGATGAATTGTTAGCAAAGAAAGATTTCATGCACTTGTAAATCAAGCTAAAAAGATACCACTGAGCACCTTTCGATCGTTATCGGAATGGTGCTCTTTTTTTTGGGTGAAACTTTTTTGTTGATTTCCTGATTATTTGTTTTCTGATTTGGATTAAAGTACTACTTTTGCAGCTGGGGTAAGTCTTATACGACCAGCTCCCTCTTAATCCCCCAGGATGGGAACATAGCAAGGGTAGGAGGTTGTAGCGGTGCGATATGAGTAGCTTGCCCCTCTTTTTTTTGCCCTTACTTTTCTCTTCAAAACTCACTCTCAAACTCAAACTCATAAAAAAGGAAAACTCAAGTATCGTGTAGCGGTGCGATATGAGTAGCTTGCCCCTCTTTTTTTTGCCCTTACTTTTCTCTTCAACTCTCCCTCTCCCGCTCACACCCACACTCATAAAAAAGAAAAGCCCAAGTATCGTGTAGCGATTAGTATATGAAGCGTAGCATCCCGAAGGGTGCTATGAATTCATATACATTGTTACCTGCTGGTATTTTAGGATCAAGATCAAAACCTGTGGATTTAATATCTTAAGCATCTCGTATTTCGAAAATGAAAAATAGAACTTAGTATGTTATCGGCGCCTATTTTAAGGAGTGAAGGAATCGAATTGAAACGAGCTAGTGTTTGAGGAAGCGTCCCGATAACTATCGGGGCGATCACCGAAAACACCGCGTTTCGAGAGTAT
>JBGCDF010000307.1:0-6382 GCA_045105095.1 Crocinitomicaceae bacterium
CGTGAAAAAGGGTACGACTTATTGATTACTACCTTTTCGGAATCAAAAGAGATTCAAGAAGCCGTAGCTGAGATGAGAAAATTGACACTTTTTCAAGGAAAAAAATATGGAAAATTACTAGATAGAATAGAGCAGGCCTATTTTAGGAATGTTTATGTACACCTCTAATTTCAGGAACCTTTGGAACTCGCACTGTCAATGGCCGACTTCAGAATATAATGAAACGTCTCGATTTTACTTGGGACGTTTTTGATCATAATTTGGAGGAGAGTAAGCGTTAAGTAAATGATAAGCAAAGGAATGCGAGTTTTTTCGAGCTTTCCATCCAAGAATCATTCGATTATCTGATCCAATCTTTGTATCTTTACGATACTATGCGTACATATATTTTATTACTACTCATTGCGGCATTTGCAAGCTGCGCCCCATCCCGATTTATTGAACCGCTAGACGAAGGAGAATGGTCCGTAGGAGCCAACTTCGGAGGACCAGTCATTGGTTTCGCCGGAGCACCCATCCCAGTTCCGATAACGGCCATTGAAGTTGGATACGGTCTAGACTCAACCAAAACTATCCACGGAGGATTGCATACGACATCTGTACTATTTGGAAACTTTCAAATTGATGCCGGATTAACCTACCAATTCCTTCATCAAAAGAAGTACATTCCAAATGTAAGCGGAGCTGTAGGTTACAATAGAATTTACGATATTGATGACAGAAGCGGGAAATTTTGGCCAACGCTCGACTTAAACGCCTTTTGGAATTATGGAAAACGAAGAAACTATTTCTACGTTGGGTTCAACAACTACTTCGATTTCACAAGTACACTCGAAAGCGGTGAAGAACAAACAAACAATATTTTGTTCTCTCCACAGTTTGGGCATATCCTGAAAGGAAAAAACCGATCATGGGAGTTGACAACAGAATTTAAAATACTCGCTCCATACCGAAATAATGAGTATGCCTTTGTCCCATACCAGAGTATTACTGGAAATGTAGGCGCGGTTGGCTTTTACATTGGGTTCAGAAAAATATTAGGTAATAAATCCAAAGGCCCCGGAATGGATGGGCCACGTTGGCTGTAAAATTGAAGATATGAGAATACTAGGAATCATTTGTATAGCGACTTTGTTCTTCGGTTGTAAGAAGTTAACCCTCGATGGGCTGGCTTTTCCTGCGGAGAAAACAGATCAGTATTTATTGGAAGAATTTGAAGGTGATACGGAAATTGATGTGCCAGATCAATACAGCTTAACCGCTGCTGATCGCACCCTGGTTACGTTTACCTCGACAGATCAAGAAACAGGAGATGAATACACACTCTATGGTGTCTACATCGGAGACATAGCGAACATCGCTACTGATACAGTTATTATGTATCTGCACGGACAGTCCAAACACATTGATTATTACTGGTCAAGGACAGCACTTCTTGCCCACGCTGGAGGACAACTCAATTACGGAGTATTCATGATTGACTACCGAGGATATGGAATGTCTGAGGGAACATCTACTGAAAGAGGGCTGTATGAAGATGCAGACGCAGCGATTGACTGGCTGATTGCCCAAGGAGCGGTGCCGGAAAGAACAATCTATTACGGATTTAGCCTTGGAGCGATTCCATGCATTGAACGCGCTGCATTCCGATCTGATTTCAAACCGAGTAAACTGATCATCGAAGCACCTTTAGCATCGGTTCAGAACTTAGTAGACAATTCAACATTGATGAATGTTAACGCTGATTTCGTAACCGATCTAGAATTTGAAAATTCAGAAAACATCAAAAGTGTTACCTGCCCCTTACTATGGATGCATGGAAAAGAAGATGACTACATCGAAATCCAGAATGGTGAATTAATCTACGCGAATCACGGGGGACAGAGTAAAACTGCCTATCGGGTAGATGATTGTAATCACGGTCAGGTTCCCTCAAAAATGGGATATGAAACCTATATTTCGAACGTATTGAGTTATATTCGCGATTAGAAAATGAAACGGGCTTCGACTCCGCTCAGCCCTCGAATGATTAATTAATATTGCCGTCGAGGACTGAGCGGAGTCGAAGTCCGAACTCAACACACATCAAAAAAGTCCTATACATATCATACGACGGCATGACAGACCCTCTAGGTCAGTCTCAAGTACTTCCTTATGTTTTTGGATTACGGAAACGTGGATACGAATTCCATGTGCTCAGTTTTGAAAAAATCGATCGCTACCGCGAACACCACAAAACAATTCAAGAGCTCTTCAAGGAGAACGATGTTCATTGGCATCCACAGGATTATCTGCTTACTGGAGGAATCAAGAAAACCTTAAAACAGGTTCAGCGCATGCACAAAGTGGCAAAGTACTTGAACGATATTCATCAATTCGATATTGTTCATTGTAGAAGTTACATGCCCGCGCTTACAGGTTTAAAGATGAAACGGAGATTCGGAACCAAGTTCATCTTTGATATGCGCGGCTTTTGGGCAGATGAGCGCATCGATGGTAAGCTGTGGAGTTTGGACAGTCCGATTTACAAACGCATCTTCAATTACTTTAAGCGGAAGGAAACACAATTTATTTTAGAAGCGGATTATTCCATTATCGGAACCCAAAATGGTTATGATGAAATGCATTCCTGGAAGGCAATTCAAGGGAAGAACCCCTATGTAAAAGTGATTCCTTGTTGCGCGAATCTGGATCTGTTTGATCCATCTAAGATTCAGAAGGAAGATCAAGAAGCCTTGCGAAGTAAATTAGGGATTGCTAGCGATAGTTTCGTTTTGGGGTATGTCGGTTCGATAGGAACTTGGTACATGCTCGATGAAATGTTGGATTATTTCAAATGTTTGAAGGAAGAGAATCCGAAAGCAATCTTCTTATTCGTGTCTGGAGAGAAACCGGAATACATCAAGGGGGAAGCTGAGAAAAAAGGAATTGAGGCCAACGCAATTGTTGTTGCGTCAACGCTTCATGCTGGAGTGCCATTGCACTTGTCTTTGTTTGATAATGCCATATTCTTTATTCGTCCGAGTTATTCGAAAAAGGCTGCTTCTCCCGTAAAACAGGGAGAAATCATGGCGATGGGAATCCCCTTAATTTGCAATTCAGGAGTAGGAGATACAGATGCAATTGTCATCAAATACAAATCTGGAACAGTGATCAATGAACTGAACGAAGAGACGTATAGGGCAAATTTCATCCAAAAGGAAATGTTCGATTCTCAAGCAATCATGGATGGGGCAAAAGCCTATTTTTCGTTGGATGCAGGGCTAGACCAGTACGAATGGATTTACGAAGAAGTCCTTGAGTAAACGTTTGGTGATCATAGCGCCCTATCCAAAAGGAGAAGCTCCTTCCCAGCGATTCAGGTTTGAGCAATACGTTTCGTTCTTTGAAAATGAAGGGTACTCAATCGAGTTCTATTCCTTCTTATCAGATAAAACCTGGAAAGCCTTGTACAAGGAAGGGTCGTTCTTCGCTAAAGCGGTTGGAATGCTTGGTAGCTTTTGGCGCCGATTTTTATTGATGTTCAAATTGCGATCTGCTGATGTTATTTTCATCCACCGAGAGGCATCCATGATTGGCCCTCCCGTATTCGAGTGGATTATTGCGAAAGTGCTCAGAAAGAAATTTGTCTATGATTTTGATGACGCTATCTGGCTTCCGAACTACAGTGATTCGAATGCACGATTTCAACGTTTAAAAGCATACGGAAAGGTTCGGAAAATTATGAAGTGGGCGCACGCTGTCAGTGCAGGAAATGAACACCTCTCTGATTTTGCGAAGCAATACAACAAGAACGTTTCGATCATTCCGACTACGATAGATTTAGAAAATGTACACGTTCTCTCGAGCAATCAAGATGTGCAGAAGCCCATTATCGGTTGGACGGGGACGCATACGACCATGAATTACCTTGAGGAAATTGTTCCTGTGTTAGTAGAGTTGGAAAAAACACATGATTTTACGTTCCAAGTAATTTCCAATCAAGCGCCTAGTTTCAAACTGAAAAGCCTGAAATTTGTCAAATGGAACAAGGAAACGGAGATTGAAGATTTGTCTAAGATCAATGTTGGGGTCATGCCCTTGACGGATACCATCTGGGCAAAAGGAAAATGTGGTTTTAAAGGATTACAATACATGGCGCTGGAAATTCCATCGGTGGTATCGCCCGTCGGAGTGAACACATCAATTGTGAATCATGGAGAGAACGGCTTCCTTTGCACTACTCCAGAGGAATGGAAAGAAACCTTGATCCAGCTTTTGGAAAACAAGTCATTGCGCGAAAGCATTGGGAAAGCAGGACATCAAACGGTTAAGCAGGTCTATTCTGTTGAAGCTAATCGAACAAACTATTTGAATTTATTGAACACATGACCATTTTATTTGCAACATCGAATCAAAATAAAGCGAAAGAAATAGCGGCACTTTTGCCTGAAGCTTACGAATTGATCACCTTAGCCGACATCGATTTGAAAGAAGATATTCCCGAGACACAGGATACGATTGAGGGAAATGCAAAGCAGAAATCGGAGTACATCATCGAACATTTTGACCTCGATTGTTTTGCCGATGATACAGGCTTGGAAATTCCAGCATTGGACAATGAACCAGGAGTGAAGTCGGCGCGATACGCAGGAGAACAAAGAGATTCAGAGGCAAATATGCAGCTCGTATTAGATCGTCTGAAAGACAAAGAAGATCGCTCTGCACGCTTCAAAACGGTGATTTCTCTTGAATTAGATGGCCAACAACATCTGTTTGAAGGAATTGTAAACGGAACTATTCGAACGGAGAAATCAGGAAATCAAGGATTCGGATACGACCCGATTTTCGAACCAGAAAATTGCGGAAAAACCTTTGCTCAAATGTCTATGGAAGAAAAGAATTCCTACTCGCATAGAGCACGTGCTTTTGGAAAAATGATCGCTTTTCTGTCGAGAAAATCAAAGTAAGAATATCTAATACTACGAAATTACGGGCTTCGGCTTCGCTCAGCCCTCTTATGAATCTTTTGATAAAAACTTGAGGGGTGAGCGGAGCCGAACTCCGATCTCTGAACCCTACGTTTTTATCTATCCAAATCCCTTCCGTTTTCGCTAACAAAAGCGTAAATTTGTGACCGCTTAGGAATAAGCATTTCACGAAAAAATAATACATACATGGCATCACCAAAAATCATTTACACACGCACGGACGAGGCGCCAGCGTTGGCTACTTACTCATTTTTACCTGTTGTAAAAGCGTTTACAAGCGCTGCAGGAGTTTCAGTTGAAACAAGAGACATCTCACTAGCCGGGCGTGTTATCGCAACTTTTCCAGACTTCTTAAACGAAGATCAACGAATTGCGGATGATTTGGCGGAGCTCGGAAATTTGGCAAAACTGCCAGAAGCGAACATCATCAAATTGCCAAACATTAGTGCGTCAATCCCACAGTTGAAAGCAACAATCAAGGAATTGCAAGATGATGGGTATGCTGTTCCTAATTACCCAGATGAGCCAGAAACGGCTGAAGAAAAAGAAATTCAAGCACGTTACAATAAGATCAAAGGAAGTGCTGTGAACCCTGTACTTCGTGAAGGAAATTCTGATCGCCGTGCACCAAAAGCGGTGAAAGAGTATGCTCGTAAGAACCCACACAGAATGGGAGCTTGGTCCAAAGACTCTCAGTCGCATGTTTCTACCATGGGAGCTGGTGATTTCAGGTCTAACGAAAAATCAGTAACTGTTGACAATGCGGATACGGTTAAAATTGAATTCACAGCGGACAACGGTGATGTGACGGTTCTAAAGGAAGGGATTGCGTTATTAGCTGGAGAAATCATCGATTCAACATATATGAGTAAGAAGGCATTGTTGTCTTTCCTTACTGCGCAAATTCAAGAGGCGAAAGAACAAGGCGTTTTGTTTTCATTGCACATGAAAGCAACGATGATGAAAGTATCTGACCCAATTATCTTCGGACACGCAGTTCGAGCTTTCTTCAAAAACGTATTTGATAACAATGCAGAGTTGTTAGATGAAATCGGAGTTGATGTAAACAACGGTTTCGGAAATTTACTCGGGAAACTAGATGAATTACCTGCTGATCAAAAGGCGGCGATTGAAGCGGAAATTGCTTCGGCATACGCAAACGGTCCAGCGGTGGCAATGGTAAATTCTGACAAAGGAATTACGAACCTCCACGTACCGAGTGATGTAATTATTGATGCATCGATGCCTGCAATGATTCGTACTTCTGGACAAATGTGGAATGGCGAAGGAAATCAGCAAGACACCAAAGCGGTTATTCCTGATAGTAGCTACGCTGGATTGTATCAAGCTACGATCGATTTCTGTATAGAGCACGGAGCATTTGATCCAACAACAATGGGAACTGTTCCTAA
>JBGCDF010000308.1:0-4801 GCA_045105095.1 Crocinitomicaceae bacterium
AAACTATGTATGTCTAATTCGGCGGCACGAATGTTCTTGTACCAGATATAATCTAACGGTTTGGCAATCTCCACCAAATCACCTGACCACGTCCCAAGTTTAATGACGTTCAGATGGTCTGGTGTTCCTCGATAATACGACTCTAAAATCTTGTTGTACGCATCTCTTGCGACTTCTTCAGCTATTTTGTCGTATAGTGAAAAGATGAGCTTCATATCATTTTGTCCTTTGGTTCGAGATGCTACTTGATAGTGCTTATTGTAGTTTGAAAAAGACTCGAATACGGTAAACGAATCGTAGTCAGCTAGACAGGGTTTAACGAAAGCATTGAAATCTTTCATTGATATTCTGGAAACTAATTCCAGTGAATCACTCATCCATACCTGATAAGCAGAATCTTCGGAGAGTATGTGCAGATTGTCAAAACAATCCAGGTATAACTTATCGGCCTTCCTACTGAAAGGGATTAAGTAAGAGCGAAAGGTAGTGTCAATACCTTCAATACTCAAATAGCGCTTCCGTTTGTGCGATTTTAGTGCGAGGACCACCTGATCTAAAGGAATATAATCGATGATGTTGACATCTTTTTGATCCACCATCACTTTCATACGTTCAGAGGATACAATTACTTCTTCTATCAATTGAATACGATCGTTCAAAACATACGTGATCGTTCCATTCTGCTTATCGAAATAAGTGAGTTCAAAAAACTCGGGAATGTATTGTGGGTGTTGAATTTCCAATGCGAACGAATCTCCAACCGCTAATTCAAAAAAGCCTGACTCATTGGAAATTGTTCTATTCTCTGAAACAGCATCGTAAATTTCAGCAAACTGAACAGGGCTTTCATTGGCATTTTGAACTACACCTTTTAGTGTCTGTGCGAACGACCATCCCGAGAAGAAAAATACAATGAATAGGCAGGCTTTCATATAGTTATGAATTTACTGATATGTGAATATAAGAACTTCTCCTAATTAAATCAACAGATAAGCTTAAAAGCGTGGTCGTTTTTTACATTTCTAAAAGCGTCAAAGAATGTTAAATCCAGCATGATTTCTGCGATTAATTCGTTAGCTTAGCTCGTATGGATGGAATTAAGTTTGACCTCGGTAAAGGATTTACTTTTAGCAAATTTACACCAGAGGATATTTCGCCGTTTGATCGCGTTTTTGACATTTTCAAAGAACTCTTGACGCACACATCCGGAGACATTGAAGAAGCCTTTGAATGGCTTGACACCTTGGATCGAGAGTATAATATTTTTACTGATGAATACACCTTAGAAGATTTTGAAGAGGATTTGAAGAAACGCGGTTACATCCGTGAAGAAATTGATCCAGAAGATGGAAACTCAGGTAAGGGAAAAGGCAAAAATGTGTTGACAGCTAAGCTTGAATCGGCCTTACGAGAGTATGCGTTGGATCAGATTTTCGGGAAGTTGAAGAAAAGTGGTATCGGAAATCATAAAACGACAAAAATTGGTTCAGGAGATGAACGCGATGGCGAGCACAGAGCTTATCAATACGGTGATGAGTTGTCACGGATCAATATGACAGAAAGCTTGAAAAACGCTCAGGTGAATAATGGAATTGGCGACCTTCGTTTAACGGAAAATGATCTCATCGTTGAAGAAACCAAGCACAAAGCACAAATGAGTACTGTGCTCATGATTGACATTAGTCACTCGATGATTCTTTATGGTGAAGATCGTATCACGCCTGCTAAAAAAGTCGCTATGGCGCTCGTCGAGTTGATTCATCGAAAGTATCCTAAAGATACGATTGATATTATCGTATTCGGAAATGAAGCCTGGCCGATCAAAGTAAAAGATTTGCCTTATTTAAAGGTGGGTCCGTATCATACAAATACTGTTGCGGGATTAGAACTTGCGATGGACATTCTCCGCAGAAAGCGAAATACCAATAAGCAGATCTTCATGATCACGGATGGAAAACCAAGTTGTGTACGATTACCCAATGGCGAATTTTACAAAAACAGTAACGGACTCGATGAAATGATTGTTGGGAAATGCCTGAACAAGGCAGCACAAGCAAGGAAATTAAAGATTCCAATTACCACATTTATGATTGCGCAAGATCCTTACTTGCGTCATTTTGTGGAGATATTTACCGCTCAAAATCAAGGGAAGGCCTTTTTGACAGGACTTTCAGGTTTAGGGCAAATGATTTTTGAGGATTACGAAAAGAATAGAATTAGACGCATTTAACAGTTAAGAATGAAACAAGAAATAACATTTAGAGAATTAAGAGAGTCTGGATATACCGAGAAGACCATCAGCGAAGAGATGCAGGCAAATTTGATCGCTCGTATCAAAGAAGGAAAGCCAGTTTTCGAAGGGCTCTGGGGATACGAGGATACGGTAGTTCCGCAATTGAAGAAAGCCATTTTAGCAGGACATCACATTAATTTGCTCGGATTGCGTGGTCAGGCCAAAACACGAATCGCTCGAAGCATGGTCGATTTATTGGACGAATACATGCCGATTGTATCAGGTTCTGAAATCAATGATAGTCCATTTGAGCCTATTTCCAAGTACGCGCGAGATGTGATAGCTGAGAAGGGTGACGATACACCAATTTCTTGGGTGCATAGATCAAATCGTTTCTATGAAAAGTTGGCGACACCGGATGTAAATGTTTCTGATTTGATTGGTGATATCGATCCGATTAAGGCCGCAACCTTGAAGTTGCCATACTCCGATGAGCGTGTTTTGCACTACGGAATGATTCCGCGTGCGAACCGCTGCGTGTTCGTTTTGAATGAATTACCTGATTTACAGGCAAGAATTCAGGTTTCACTTTTCAATATTTTGCAAGAAGGTGATATTCAAATTCGTGGATTCCAGTTGCGAATGCCCTTAGACATTCAGTTCGTGTTTACTGCAAATCCCGAGGATTACACCAATCGCGGAAGTATCGTGACACCGTTGAAGGATAGAATTGGTTCTCAAATCTTCACGCATTACCCGAATACCATCGAACTCGCGAAGAACATTACTGCCCAAGAGGCAAAAATTTCATCCGAAGATAGAGGCAGCGTCTACGTTCCTGAACTCGCGAGGGATTTATTAGAGCAAGTGGCATTCGAGGCCCGAGAAAGTGAGTACGTCGATGAAAAGAGTGGTGTAAGTGCCAGAATGACAATTTCAGGAATGGAAAACTTGGTAGCAGGAGCAAAGCTGCGTAAGATAGAAGCTGGTACTGAACGAACAGCTGTCCGATTGATTGATTTCATGTCTATTATTCCGTCAATTACTGGAAAAATAGAGTTAGTATACGAAGGTGAGCAGGAAGGAGCCGATGAAGTCGCGAAATTATTGATCGATCGAGCGATCATTACGCAATTTGAGCAGTATTTTCCACGTGTTCCAAAATTGGAAAAAGAAGGGGTGAAAACGCCTTATACAGATGTTATCGAATGGTTCGATGCCAATTACCTGGAGCTTAATTATACCGATGCCGACGATGCATTCATCCAGAACCTTCAATCGATTGAGCCTCTGAATAAAGTTGTTGAGGAATATTGTCCTGATTTACGCGGTAGTAACAAGTCTTTCTTCATGGAGTTAGTGATCTGGAGTTTAGCTATTTCTAAGAAGCTGGATCGATCAGCAACTGAAAGCGCTTTTAAGTTTGATACAGAAGGGTTGAACGAGTCGTATTATGGGAATAACTAAACAAAACTGGCTTACAGTAGATAATTTCTTTCACTTGACAAAAAAGTCAGTTATTTAAACAATTGAATTGATCCATTCATGATTACAAGAAAATTACTAGTGTTTTTGGCCTTAGCATTTGTTTCCTGCACGGAAGGCAATTCTGATAAAAGTCCCGTTAACGGTTCATCACCAGAAAAAATTGCTAAGAATTGGACAGAGCAAACTAGGAAGTATATCGTCACAACTTATGCTCTGGAAAGTAGTGATAATTCCGATGAAGTTATCAATAGCTCTATGGGTGGGATTGGTGTGGATACGGAAGTACCACTTAAATCAGATAGTATAACGACGGCTGAATACGATTTGAATGGCAGTGATTTAGCATACATAAAAAAAAGACGTTCAAACGGTGTTTTATGTTATGACGCGATTACCATAAATGGATCACTCTACGGCGAGGCTGAATGGTTCTGTGCAAATGGGAATTATGAGAAAATAGGATATTACTACAATGATACCCCATGTGGAAAGTGGAGGTATTATTCCTGTACAACAAATAGCCTTGATAGTATTGTGGACTTTGGAAATGAAGCGCTTCTTGTTAATTTCAAAAAAGAGACCTTTTTAACGGAACATTTAATCAATTTGTACTAGTGCTATTGAGCACTGCTAGAGGTTTTTAAGAGAGAATTTGATAGGATAGGTCGGGAGTCTATATTGGAAAAAATTACTTCCAAAAACGCGGAATCAATAACGGAACTCTTTTCTGATACTCAGGATAATTATCTCTTCTTTTCAACATACGTTCTTCTTTCATTGGGATCGATATGAATAGGAAGAGGACACACATTGCGATCGCACCAAAGGCAGTATAGTAGGGTGCATTGAAAGGAAATGACATAACCATTGCACCGATCCAGAAGAGCATTTCACCGAGGTAGTTAGGATAACGCATTTTGCCCCAAAGTCCTGTATCCAGTATTTCTCCCATTTTCGGATTCGGTCGATTTCGGAAGGCGTAAAGTTGATTATCAGCAAAGTACTCTAGCGATATCCCAAGCAAGCTAATGGCTGCACCCAGATATACGAGCCATTGAAATTCACCTTCCAGAGGGTTCA
>JBGCDF010000309.1:0-2951 GCA_045105095.1 Crocinitomicaceae bacterium
ATTTCAAAATCACGGAATTGAGAGTAGAATTAAACAATCTCAACGATGAAAAGTTAGGATTTAAGAAGCGTTTGAATAAATCTATTGAAATTCTCCCGAATTTGGTTGAATGGTACATAAACAGTGGTGTACAGGAGAAAAAGGTATTAATTGGTTCGATTTTTCCAAATCGTTTCACTTTTGAAAAAAACAGAGTTCGAACCACCTCCATTAATGATGTGATTGCTATAATTCTCAAGTATACTGGGAGGTTTGACGAAAACAAAAATGGGACAAAAGGTTATGTTAACCTTCTGTCCCATCTGGTGATCCCCCTGGGGCTCGAACCCAGGACCCACGCCTTAAAAGGGCGTTGCTCTACCAACTGAGCTAGGAGATCGTTTCCGCGTTAGCGAGTGCAAATATATGCACTTAATTTATTATCACAATGAAATGAAATGACTTTTTTTCGAAATCTTTCAAAGTTTTTCAAGGCAACAATATTAGCTCAGCTTCGTACAATGGAGAAATACATTAGAAATCAGTATCTTTAGTAGCATGAAGCGGGTCATTCTTATCGGATTTATGGGAGTAGGAAAATCTACACTTGGAAAAAAAGTAGCGAATAAAATGGATCTTCCTTTCATCGATTCTGATCGTGTGATAGAAGAAAAGTACCAAAAATCCATCGGAGAAATATTTACTGAGCACGGCGAATCGTACTTTAGAACATTGGAAAATGATTTCATTTCATCTCTTGAAAACAAAGATGAGTTCGTATTAGCTACAGGTGGTGGAATGCCATGTTTCGGGAAAAATATGGAACTGCTGAATGAGTTGGGAACGACGTTCTACCTCGAACGATCGCCAAAAGAACTCGCTAACCGCTTATTCAATGCAAAAACCAGACGGCCTTTGATCGACGGAATGGAACAAGAAGAACTCATTACATTTATTGAGGATAAACTGAGTGTTCGCGAAGAATACTACAAGACAGCAAAGGTGATTTTAGGGCGAGAAGACCAAACGGTAGGAGTAATTGAAGAATTTACGAATCTTCTTCATCCGCATCTCCAAAAAAGCTAATACTTCCCCCACGGCGCTCATTCTTCATTAGGAATGAGTGAATAACAGTGCTTAGCACAATAATCAATAAACTTATTTTGTCGAAAGAAGTCGTGTCTTCTCGGAAGAATTGAAAACTCAGGTAAAAGATGTTCAACCCTACATAAAACACTACTCCGCCCACAATGAAGAAGACGAATTGTTTACGTTTTCTGTAGAGTAAGATCAATCCAAAGAAAACAGCCCCCCAGCAAAGTATTCCAACTCCGTAAAGGACAGCTAGGTGAGTGATGAAATCCGCCGGTTCAAACCCTAATTCAATTCCTCGCTGGGTTATGATCTCTTCAACCTTGATTCCTTTGACCTCTGTGATCATATCTCTGGAAGAAATAGCAATATAACCGATCACATTCCACAACATGAAAATGACCCAAATTACCATGTTAATGTAGAAAGTTACGCGCGTGAAGATGTCTGGCTTCCTTTTACCGAAAACAACGTTTCGTAGACGAACCAGAATGGGCTTTGGACTTTGAAATTTCGTTTTTTTCTCAGCCTCTTCCGAAGATGCTTCACTGTAATTATTCTCCATGTTAATCAACTACAACAACCAGATACTTAGAAAACTTCCAGAATTCACTAGCATCTGTAATGGTCAAGTCTGTTCTTCCGTTTGCGCTTGTCAGTTCATATGATCCTACTGGATGCACCGTCACAAAGTGAGCGTGATCTCCATCAATTCCAATGGACGTCTTTTTCAAGGCATTAATTTCGGTGAAGTAATCATCATTAATTTCTTCTTTCAGCGAGATTTTCTTTCCAATACCGATAAAGCCGTTTTTCTTTTCAATTACGCCATTTGCAGAAAGTTCTTTCGCTGTTCCGTAGGCATAATAAACCGTATTTATTTCGGAGGTCAACTTATCCACTTCAAGCGACTTTTCCTGATAAGCGTCGAAAAGTTTAGAATATTCACTGTCCAATGCATCTAGTTCACCTTGTAGTAAACTGATTTGCTCATCTTTCCACTCAATATCTTTCAATAAGCCATCGATCATCGTTTTCAGCGAAGCAATTTCAAACTTATTTTTATCCATTTCCTCCTTCAGCTGCTTCATTTTGGACGCATTATCCTCGCGCATGAAGTTGATTTGTCGGATTTGCTCCAAAACCCACGTCTTATCGCTTGAAGAAAACTCTGGATTAGAGGTCAAATCTTGAATTTCCTTTCTTCGAATCCCGATTGCTTCCAGATTTGTTTGAATTTCATTAAAGAATTGAAGTGACTCATTAATGACAGAATCTTTCAAGGAATTGTCCAATTCAAGTTGGGCTATTTTATTCTCTAACTCACTGACATCAGTTGAATCGGTGCTTGAGTCTGATGATTCTGAACTGTCTGTGCAACTCGCGAGAATTAGAAGACTTAGAAATAAAAGGGACAGGATTTTAGGCATCTTTTTTGCTATTTGTAACTGCTTCAATGAAGCAAATTTTATCTTTGAATGAAAATTACAAATTTATGTTGAAATATTGGACGAGCATCCTTCTTGCTGCAATTAGTTTTTTTGGTTTTAGTCAGGAAGTGAATTACAAGCTTAAAATGGAAAAGCCACAGACGCATTATTTCCAAGTTGAAATGATGGTGAATGATGTGAAAAAGGATGAAGTAATTGTAAAAATGCCCGTTTGGTCACCAGGTTCTTATCTGGTTCGTGAGTTCTCAAAACACTTGGATCAAGTCACTGCAATCGATGATAAAGGGAAACAACTTGAAGTAAAGAAGGTTTCCAAAAATGCGTGGAAAGTAAGCAAGTCAAAAGGTGCAAACTTTACAGTGAAATACGATGTTTATGCCTTCGAATTGACAGTTCGAACAAGTTTTCTTGATCTTACCCATGGTTTCG
>JBGCDF010000310.1:0-6944 GCA_045105095.1 Crocinitomicaceae bacterium
TGTCGATGATGCGTTAGCTGCAACAAGAGCTGCTGTTCAGGAAGGAATCGTGCCTGGTGGTGGTGTTGCCTTGATTCGTGCCTTAGATGCTATTGAGACATTAGTTGGCGAAAATGATGATGAATCTACAGGAGTTGCTATCGTTCGTCGTGCAGTAGAAGAGCCGTTACGTCAAATCATTTCCAATGCTGGAGATGAAGGAGCGGTAATTGTTCAGAAAGTAAAAGAAGGAAAAGATGACTTCGGATACAATGCGCGAACTGAGAAGTTTGACAACTTGTACGCAGCTGGAGTAATCGATCCAACGAAAGTAACACGTATCGCAATGGAAAATGCTGCATCAATCGCTTCAATGTTATTGACTACAGAATGTGTAATTGTTGATGAACCAGTTGATGAATCTGCAGCTGCGGCTGGAGGTCACGGAATGCCAGGCGGAATGCCAGGAATGATGTAATCATCAAAAAGACTGTTGCAAAACTTCCAACTCGTCGTTGTCAAACGCCTAGATATATTTTTGGAACAGCCTTAAAAGAGCATAAAGGACTGAGCTCTTGTTCGGTCCTTTTTCCGTTTCTATCTTCCCAACCTCGAGTTGGATAGCTAGAACGACTATATATAAGAACCCTGATAATTCTTTTGAATATCAGGGTTTTCTTTTTCTACGCAAGGTGAAAAACCTGAAAGTGTATACTTTCAGGTATAAATGTTCAGCATGATCTTAACTCAAATTGGCCAATAACTACCAATGAATCAATAATTCCATAGTTTTACATTTTTCTGTTTTGCATTCGAATCGTTATTCATTCAAATTGAGTAAAATAGATACGTCAAAATGATTTTTTGCGAACAATGCCAAACACCAAGCTTTTCACTTCTCTTCGTTTACTTGTATTCTGTTTTTCTCTCAGTGCATATTCTTTGTGTTTTTCGCAAGAAATTATCTTCACAAATTACAGTACAAAGGAAGGGCTTCCAAGTCCTGAAGTTTATGACGTCTACCAAGATGTAAATGGCTTAATGTGGTTCGCAACAGATCGTGGAATTTCAAATTTTGATGGTTTCACATTTCAAAACCTAGGTCTGGAAGACAAGCTTACGTGTTCTACTGTATTCAAGTTTTTTCCTCAAGAAAATGGAGAAATTTGGTGTAGCACATACAATGGGAAGTTATTTTACTTCCATCCAGATGATTACGTCATACACCCCTACAAATACAATGAGGTAATTGGGAAATTTCCCAATTCCATTCCAGGGGGAATATTTTTAGATAAAAACAACAGTCTACATCTTGGTTTTACAAGCTTACTCGGAATATTGACTATCGATGATAAAGGGAATATTCTTGAGAAACCTAAAAAGTATCCAGCTGGCATCTTAGAAGGATTCTATTTTTGCCTAAAACAGTATCCCAATGATCATTTTATTTCTTTCTTAGAATATGGAAAACCGAAGGCATCAAAAGACCTTCTATCGATTAGTACAGATATTTGTTCCGGAAATTACTCCCAATCTTTTGCAAATAAAAACGTACGGATATTGCTCCTGGGAACTAATGCACACATATTCAAGGGACGAAATGATACGCTCAAAATATCTGCCGATAAAAAAGTACTTAGGGCTGGAATGTACGATTCAGATCACTTTTGGCTAGGTTTTTCAAAAGGAGGGGTTGTTGTTTACGACATGAACGGTACAGTTACTGACCATTTCCTTCAAAATGAATCTGTTACAGGCTTAACGAGAGACCAGAACGGATGTACGTGGGTCACCACTTTGCGATCTGGAGTATTCTATAATTCAAACCATTATTTTCGGAAATACAATTTGTCATGCGAAGGAAACATCGCTAATCTTTCACTAACAGAGCGCGGACAATTGTTAATGGGTACAACCAATGGCGAATTGATTCGTATTTCCAAAAATTCGCAATCCACACTTTATCTTGAGAAGACCAAAGAGCACAAAGTAGAAGCTAATTATTACCATCCCTTAGCGACTACTCTCGTCATGAATGGATTCAACTTTTTTGATTTATACACCAAAGAAACCGTATTAGATGGTTATTGGGCTGGGCTTTCAAATAATTCCAATCACCTGCCCATTGTCTATTGCAGAAATAGAATCAGCCTTCAAAAGATCAACGGAGAATGGAAACACTACCGTCCATCAGGTACTTTTATTCATTGCACAGAATACGGTACTGAAGGAATATACTATGGAACAAATACTGGTTTGTTTCTATTAGATACTTTGACTGGAATCAGTAGTCAGGTTTTTCCAGATGTCCTCAATTCTCGGGTATCCGATATTCATTTTTCAAAAGGTAAACTTGTGATAATTGGTACATTGGGGAAGGGTATTTTTATCCTGAATCATGGACAACTAACTCATATTTCAAGAAAAGATGGATTAACCAATGACTTTGTAACCAAAATCTTCGTTCAAAAAGAGGACGTTTTCTGGGCCTGTACAAATGAAGGATTAAATCGAATCAAACTAACAAAGAATGGCTATGTAATTGATCAAATCTTGCAGCAAGACGGATTGATTGATAAGGATGTTGTGGACGTAGTTGTGTCCAACGATACGGCTTATGTCGCGACTAGATCTGGACTTTGTTCCTTCAGCCTAGATTTCCTTTCTTCAAAAGATGAACGCGCAGAAAATTACTTCTTATCGATAACAGGCACCTTCGTTAATGGGAAACCTAAGCCGAATTTAACAGAGCTCAGTCACTATGAAAACAACATTCAACTCGACTATAGAGCTGTTCATTTCAAGCCTGGCTCCACATTGAATTTCAGGTATAAGCTGATCGGTTTTAACGCGAATTGGAACTATACAAATGACCGCTCGATCTTATTTCAGACACTCCCACCTGGAAATTATCAATTACTCATTCAGGCTGGAACGGCGAACAATTGGTCTTCCGATTACCAAACGGTCTCATTTACTATTCTCCCACCATTCTATCAAACGAACTGGTTCTATATTTTGGTGATTAGCACAGTAATAACTATTATCTACCTCTTTTTTAGGTTTCAGGTCTTGAGTTACAACAGAGATATTATTCGTGAGTTATTGAGACAATTCTTAAAACGAATCAAACGAAAATCACCTTATTTCATTGTACGAGAAAATGGGCAAGAAGTAAAGATACTTTCAAAAAACGTGCTCTACATTAAATCTTCCGACAACTACATCGAAATACATACGGTTAATGGAAAAACTGTTGTTCGTGAAAAGATCTCCAATTTCCTAGACTTAGTTCCCGATCCTATTGAATACATCCGTATTCAACGATCATATATCATCCGGTTGGATAGAATCGAAAAGAAATCGAAAAAAAGTGTCCAAATCAATGGTGTAGAAATCCGAGTTGGTACGACTTATCAAGAGAATTTTTCCGCTATTCATCTATAGTCTGATTAAATCCACCACTATTTTCATAGTGATTCGCCACAAACCCTTTAAAATTAAGCATTGTAGAAGTAAACAATCAATAGGTTTGCCATAAGCGAAATTCGCAAAGCTGGTCTAACTAGCTCTAATTAATCACTAAAATTTAACTGAAATGAAAAAAATCTTATTTACAGCATTGGCTCTAATGCTAATGGTTCAAGTGAATGCACAACCGAACATCGAAAATTACCCGAATCCAGAAGAGATACCTTTAGATTCTTACGCTGTGCCTTACGGCGAATCAGGAGAATGGCTCATTATCAAGCCAGGATATTTAACGGAAATTCTTGAAGCTCATAACGATGGAACGAGTGTAAATTGGAATGCCGTTCTGGAAGAGGTTCAAGTCTTACCACAGGTTGGCGATGTTGCAAGTCTCACCAATTTGCTGAGTAATTATATTCCGAATGATTCCGATTACACTTACGGTCCAAAAATTTGTTGTAGGTATATTGATATTAACGGTAACTGCATGGCGTGCTGGTCTTACTGGTGTGGTAGTTGCTGGACGCAATGTTGGGGTATTCCACCAACAATACCTACAAACTAAGGAAGTCAAATTGAATTGAACATCAATTCACCGATAGAGCCCTAGCGATCGATCGTTTGAAAGATCGTTAGGGTTTTATTTTTCTTTGGTTATGCTGAAAATCAAATAAAAAGCAAAGTATAAAAAATCATGACCTTGCGCTCAATTACTTCTTTTGAGCGCCATTTTCTAAATATGTCTTAAGGTACCTTTTGACATTCATTATTTATTTCACATATGAAACTGACTATTTTTTTACAAACACTACTCTTTCTTTTTACTCTTATAATTTCCTCTTCGTCAAATGCCCAAAACCACACCTATGAATGGTCCAAGCGGATAGGAGGAACTTCACAAGATGTAGGACGCGCAGTACATATAGATGACTTAGGAAATATCTACACCGCTGGGACATTCGAGAATATTGTTGATTTTGATCCTGGTAATGGTGTAAGCCTTCTTAGTGCGACAGGTTTTTCTGATGACATTTTTATTCAGAAATTGGACGTGAATGGTAATTTTCTTTGGGCCAGAAAAATCGGGGGAACTTCTCCTGATTTTGGTTATTCTATTGCCGTTGATGGGATGGGAAATGTTTATACAACTGGTATGTTTACAGGTACCGCCGATTTCGATCCTGGTCCTGCAACATTGAACTTAACTTCAATGGGATCACTTGATGTTTTCGTTCATAAAATGGATCAAAACGGGAACCTGATTTGGGTAAGACAAATGGGGGGAACCTCATCAGAATACGCTCACTCCATAGCTTTAGATAATTCTGGCAATCCATATATAACAGGACATTTCGAAGGCACAGCCGATTTCGATCCAGGAGTTGGAAATACTAACTTTACTTCCGCTGGCGCAGAAGATATTTTTGTTCAAAAAATGGATTCGAACGGTACTTTTCTTTGGGCCAAGCAATTTGAGGGCAACAGTTTCGACAGAGGGTTTTCTCTAGTCTTGGACGATATAGGGAACGTTTATACAACTGGATATTTTCGTGATAGCATTGATTTCGACCCTGGTCCTGGTTCAGATATATTCGTCTCAACCGGCTTGACTAACGATATTTTTCTTCAAAAAATGGATATGAATGGCAATTACCTTTGGACGAAGCAAATGTCTGGTTTTTTCAATAATATATCCTTCGATGTTGCCATTGACCTATCTGGTAACCTATACCTAACGGGTAACTTCGGGAGCACCACTGATTTTGACCCAGGAGCAGGAGTAGCGAATCTTTCTTCAACAGGGTCCAGAGATGCTTTTGTTCAAAAACTCAACAGCTCTGGCGACCTCATTTGGGCAAGAAAAATGGGAGGGTCTGGATATGATCAAGGAATCTCCATTATTGTCGACAGTATCGGAAATGTGTACACTACCGGTTCGTTTGAAGGTAGCTCAGATTTTGATCCCGGTGTAAACTCTTATATTCAGAATTCAGTTGGAAATACAGACATCTTTATTCAAAAGATGGATACAAATGGGAACTTTTTATGGGCCAAACAATTGGAAGGGAATTCATTCGACTTTCCAGAAGAAATAAGTCTTGACATCTGGGGAAACTTGTTTTTGACTGGATCGTTTGAAGGAACAGTCGATTTTGATCCTGGAACTGGCATATCAAATCATGTTTCGGCAGGACAAGAAGATGCATTTATTCTTAAGTTAGCCCCATGTTCCAATTCTTTGGGAACAGATGTAATTACCGCATGCTCTAGCTATTCCTGGATCGATGGAAACACCTACTTTTCAAATAACACTGCCGCAACACATACTATCATCGGCGGAGCATCAAATGGATGCGATTCAATTATAACCCTTAATTTGACCATCCTCTCACCTTCAACGGGTACAGACGTCAGAACAGAATGTAGTCCATACCTTTGGATAGATGGGAATACGTATACCGCGAATAATAACTCAGCTACCTTTACATTTAATAATGCTTCTGCTAACGGTTGTGATTCAATTGTCACATTAGATTTAACCATCAATAATCCTACTGGAATCGATACTCACACTTCGTGCGGACCTTATCAATGGATTGATGGAAACACCTACGATTTTAGCAATAACACGGCGACTTACACTATTTCTGGAGGAGCAGTAAACGGTTGCGATTCAGTCGTTGTGCTCGACTTAACTGTCATCTACCCCGCTTTTTCCAATGGAACTGATATAAGAACGGAATGTAGTCCTTACACATGGATCGATGGGAACGCGTACACCTCCAATAATAATACCGCAACATACACTTTCGTTGGCGGGGCGGCGAATGGATGTGATTCAATCGTTACATTAGATCTTACCATAACACCTGTAGATACAAGTACAAGCATAAATGGAGTCACGATCAGCAGTAACTCTTCGGGAGCGGTATATCAATGGCTAGATTGCAATAATGTCATGAGCCCAATTTCGGGTGAAACGAGCCAATCATACACCCCAATTTCCAATGGGAATTATGCAGTCAAAGTTACAGAGAATGATTGCACTGATACTTCAAGTTGTGTGACGGTTGCAACCATTGGCATCATGGAAAACACTTTTGACGATCACTTTAGTATTTCTCCGAACCCTACAAAAGGTGAACTCTTGATTCAATTTGATAAAACACAACAACATATCTTGATTCGGTTGTATTCGATTACTGGTCAGCTCATCAAGTGTTTTGATTTGAATCATTCGCAGGTAGTTGAACTTGAATTAGATCAGCTGAGCGGTGTATATCTTTTAGAAATTCAGACTAGTTTTGGAGATAAAGCTATAGTGAGAGTAGTGAAAGAGTAAAAAAACTCTAATAATCACTTGAAGCGTCCTCACTTTCTACGATCATACTTGAAAATGGGTATATGGGCTGCCAGCGTCAATGAATGACGCTGGAATCCCGTCAATTCATCACCTGCCACCCGAAATCCAAATCCATACTTCAAATGAATAC
>JBGCDF010000311.1:0-6734 GCA_045105095.1 Crocinitomicaceae bacterium
AGCAAGCTTGTCGGGAATACCATGGATCTCGGAATCCCATTCGTGGTAAAGGCATCGACATTTGGTCAGTGCAAATTACAACCTACAGGGTCATCTTATTTGCCGTGTATTCCAGCGGTCGTATCTTGGAGCGATCCCTACGAAAGTGTTGTTCTTGATAACACGGGGAAACTTCTAGTAAAAGACAGCACAGCATCCTGCGCTATAGGAGGAACAATTGAATTTGCTGCACATGGACAAGAACAAAGTGCTTCTCAACAGGATGCGCAAGAGGCTTCAGTGCAACCAGCGCTAACACCGGCCATGTCGGAGGAAGTAGTTCGTGCCTTAACACTAGGAGAGTTTATCAGAGGTGAAGATGAAAGAGGTGCCTCAGTTAAAAGCATAAAAACCGTGGATGGCAAGAGTCAATATTTTTATAATAAACTGGCCATTCCATTTACCGTGAATGAGTTTTCACAATCGAACCCCTCTCAAGATTCCATAGACGGAGTCAATTGGGCCGTATTTCACAAGAAGTCGGGAGAACCAGACAGCACCTACAGACAAATCGGCTTATATAGTGACACGGGCGAAGACTTTATATTTCCATTCAAAATTGAAGGAGACTATGTAGTGGAAGCATACGGCAGTGCAAATGGCCCATTCTATCTAAAGAATCGCTCACTTTCTGCCTATAAAAATATCAGTTTGAAAGACCAGACCGTGGATGGGCTGTCAGTTACAGTCAATGGAGATACACGTGAAAGGGTGCGACCAATCGAAGTGGCTACAATAAAAGCCGAGCCGCTATTTTCGAATGCAGAGATGGCGAATATCGCTGGGGAAAATTCGATGGGTAGAATTATTTGGAATGTCCAAGCTACGTATAGAGGGAACTCTGTTCCTGTTGTGTATGACGCTAATCCTGCGAATAGATCTGAATTATTGATTAGCCCTATTGGCAGAAGAGCAGATCTGACTGTAAGCGCCACATCAACAACGGGCGTAACGAAAACGGTATCATATAAAGTTGGCAATAACTACGTTACAGCAATCCAATCGGATAAAGAAACGGTTGCGGTGTGGGACGGAGGAGCAGAAAAAGAACGTCACAAAGTGACGCTCACTGTATCAGAGTTCAAAATAGAGCCAGCTTTACCTGCTGAAAAAGCCGCAGTCAAATGGACCAATTTCCATACAGGAGAAGCGCCAGATAAGAACAATGTAATTGCTACAGGAGAAGAAATTGTCCGTAAATTAACGAGTGAAGGTGTCATTTTTTATGAGGCGTTTATGATGAGTCCGGAGGGAGGTGAAAAACCCACGACTAAACGTGTGGAGGGCGTAATTCCTCAAATAAAAAGAGCCTATTGGGCCGATAGCGAAGGCAATAAAATCGCTCGAAGTGGTTACGGGCACACCGTATATTTGCATGTTGAGACACTCGGCTTAACAGGGGAGAAGTTTCAATTCAATGTGTGGGAAAGTGACACATACTCTGATTCAGATCCTATTAAAAATGCTGGTACAGAAGTAGAAATTACCTCATTTGAAGGAGTGATCAATCAAGAGTTCACAGTTCCAGATTATTCCATGATGGACGAACGAGAACAGGAGTTTTACTTTACCATTGAAAAATTGGATTTTGAACTGCTTGGAACAAAACAAGATCCAGATTCTGGGAATGAATACTTGCTTTGGAAAGATCATACGAGCAAGCGAACGGACTATCTGAAGGTGACGCCCGATAAGAAAATCACTTCTCTCAAGATTTATGAGGGAGATGGAAAATTGCATACCGGAAGAGTCAAGTTCGGAGATTCAGTAACCATAAAAATTACGAGCCGAAACAGAATTGACGAAGAAATCGAATTTGAAATATGGAAGGATCCTGAGATCAACAGTTTCAAAGGAGATGATTTCGTTTCTGGTAATACCTCCGATGACATTAAATTTTCGGAAACAATAAAAATAAAGGTAGATAAGGAAGGTAAGGGGACTACAGATTTTACGGTACCCATGAATTGGAAAGACTATCAAGGTGATGCTCAAACACAGTTCTTTTATCTGAAAGAAGGGGGAGATGAATACCCAAGAGCCAATTTTACCAACAGTTGAATATTAAATAAAGGATACTATGGGCGGAAATCGAATGTTAGCACTGATGCTGAAAGTCGGAGCAACAGCAGGAGTTGTCAAATTGCTGATAAATAATAGTGCCGTGATTTTAGGAGAGGAATTAGCTTCTTCGAATGGATCGGGTTGTCCAAGATGTAATCGGTTAACGATGGAAGAGCTGAACGAAATTTTCCCAACTGGGGATGGTTCGGAAAAAATGGCAATTATGTCCGCTTTTAATCGAGCAAATGAGAAATTCGGAATGGACACCTGTCAGCAAAAGGCGCATTTCTTTGCTCAGGTTCTACAAGAGGTGGGAGCATCAATCAATGTGAGAAATGGCGAAAGTATGGACTATGCGGCAGAAGCACTTCCTGTCCATTTTAGAAATTTTCGAGCAAATAGAGCATTAAATAGCGCAAGTCCACCAAATGCATTGGCATATCAGTATGGAAGAAGCGCCCAGAATAATTATACCGCTAATCAGGAAATGATTGCCAACGTAGCCTATGCGAACCGAACGGATTTGGGAAATGGGGATATTGCAAGTGGTGATGGTTGGAATTACAGAGGTCGAGGGATTATTCAAGTTACGGGAAGGGAAAAATACGATAAAATCAATGCACGAATTACGAGTGATTATCCAGAATACGGAATTGCAATCGATGCCAATAATATCAACAACTTGGATGAAGGTACGGTGGCTTCAATGGCTTACTGGGAAGAATATGGCTGTCAGGCTGCGGCAGAAGGCGGGCTCGGTCGAGCTGATTTAGATGCAGTTGTAGACATAGTAAATAGTGAAACTAAATCACGAGATGCGCGTTGGGCGAATTTGCAGAGAATGAAAACAATATTTTCCGTAGATGGATGTATTGGAGCAGGGGAGCCAGTTGAGGCAGGCGGTTGGCACGATCCAGTGGATGATCCAATGTGTACTATTTTTACTCAAAGCCAAACACATGGAGACTTCAACGGACCAGGTAAACACTGGGGGCTATTTGGAAATACGAGGGGTAGAGTACATCATGGCTTAGACTTCTTTGGAGTGGCTGGAACGCCAATTTACGCGTGTGTCCAGTGTGAAGTAATTAGTGTGACAACAGGTGCTAGTGTACCGAGAGGGTATGGAAAACAAATCTTACTGAAAGTTGTTGACAAGGAAGCGTTTTTAGCCCATTATCGTGAGTATACGCAGTTGTACCCTGACCTCGAATACAATTTTACTAAAGATTTTAGTCGGGATCGAGATATTTATTTACATTATGCACATTTAAGAAAAGTGTATGTTCGACAAGGGTGGACAATTACAAATGTTGACGTGCCGATTGGTGAAATTGGAACATCAGGAGTGAACACGGGAACGTGTGCACCTCACTTGCATTTTGAAATTAGAAATGAAAATAAAGCCCGCTTGAACCCTGGTTTCTTTGTCGATTTTAAGAACTTCGATACAATGAGTGAAGCTCAAAAAACGCTCCAGCAAACAACGGCTAGAGCAGGGAAGTTTAACGAGTTTAATGGGCAAGCTGATGAGTACAAAAATGAGAGTGATTACGCTTAGAAACCTGAAGTTCTTCTTGTTTCAGTGGATATTTTTGGTCAGTTTGTTGAGCTGCTCCCAAGAAAGTGCTCTTGTCGTTGACCAACAGAGTAATCGCGAGGATGAATACCGGCGTATCCAACATGAATTCGTCGAACTATTCAATTCAGAAGATAGTATTGTTTACGAAGTAAAAAACGTTCAATTAGCTCCAGTAAAATTGACTTTAGTGTTCGAGGGTGAACGCTCTGTGGTCAGTGTGGGGAATAAAAAATCAGATATTAAGTTTAATTATTTCTACGATTCCGATATTGATTCAGGACTGAAACGAATAAGGTTTTTTGAAGCTCAGAAACCGAACGAAACGCTGATGCTATTTCCTGTCACCACTGAAGAATTTCCAACGTTCAGTTTAGTTCGATTCGATACTCAAGGTAAATTCACGCGTTTAGGGACGCACACCTATAGTTTCGACGACTTTGAAATGGTTGCAGAGCAAATACATGTGGGCAATTATGCACTGCGTAAAATGGATGATATCGTTCGGGTGGTGCTCCAATCAACCCCTGAAATGCTGCTGTCCGAAGTGTGGATGGACGAAGAGGAAATTGATCATGTTACAGATAGTGAGATAGAGAAAAGACCTATTCAGTCTTATTTTAGTGATTTGGATGGCGATGGAAGAGAGGATAAGATGATTGTTTACCGCAACGAATCCTTAGACTACGAGTTTAGCAAAGATCATTTTGGTCTGAACGTAGAAATTTACCGAGGAACTGAAAATGGATTCGTTCTTTGGACTGAAAATGATCACGTGATCTTCCCATTTTTTGATAATTGCATTTCCGAGGGATTTGAGAGAATTGATATAAGCGATAATAAGATTACCCTGTATCAACAGGCCTGTCGCGATTACTATATATTAATTAACGCCAAAACCACGTTTGAGGTGAGAAACGAGCAGATTATCTTAGTCGAATACCAAGAAGAGTATTTCAACAAAGCAGATCACGAAGAACAAATTCCCTCTCAAAATTGGACTTCCTCAGATTTTGGAACGTTGAAGTTTGAGGACATCAATTCAGAACTTTGGCGAAAGTTGAGAGGGTATTGATAGAAGCAAACGCCCCCGGCTGAGATGTTACCACTGAGTTTCTTCGAGGCCTGAAATGAGAAAGCCCCAGTTGAGAATTTCAACCAGGGCTATTCAATTTTTCAATCAGTACTATTTAAACAGAACGAAGCGACTTTTCCTCCTTCCAATTCTCATCTTTTCCTTTGATGTATGGAATCTTCGCATCAGCCAATTTCTTTTCAAGAGCTTTCACGCGGAGAATCATTGCATTAAATTTTACCCTAAACGCGTCGTATTGCGTTTGAGCTTCCGCCTTGTTCTTGCGGTGAGAAGCTGTTACTCCAGTTCGACTTCCATACAACTGATAGCTCACTCGTCCAATTCTACTGGAAATACTAGGAACTGTCTCGAATTCATGTGATGAGCGGATGCGATCACCCCATAACTCAACTGAAAGGTCGTGATACATATTCTTCAATGATTCTACCTCTGTCAGCAAGGTCATATCAGTTCCAGGGTATGTTTTAATAGCTTGTTCGACGAGTTTCAATTTCTCGTTTGTTTCACCCATCAATCTTCCCGTCCCGTCAACACTACGCGTCAATTCTGAGACTTCCAATCGGAAAGCTTCCAAGGCTGCAACATCTTCCGCTTTGATTGTTCTGTTGTTTAATTCATTCACTACGAAAGATGTTTTTTCAGCAATCGTTTTCAGCTCACCGTCTTTCAGTTGGACAACTTCCACTGAGTAGGTTCCAGGATTGACAAGGAATCCATCATCAGGATCGGAGTAACGACCTGGTTTTTGTTGTTTCAATCGAATTGGCGATGTCGATTGAGAACGCAAGTTCCACGCCATTCGAGAAATTCCTTTACTCGGAGAACTCGTCAAACGTTTTACTTCTTTCCCATTCGCATTACGGATGATCCAGATCAATTGTGCCTTATCTTCTAACTTCTCAGCCTTCAACTGATCAAAAGTTGGATAATCAACAGCGATTTTATCTTTCTCAGAATTTTCTTGTTCCTTGAGGCGCTTCTTCTTTAGAGAAGTTGCTTTGTCCTTCATATACAGTGTAAAGACCGCTCCGAATTTTGGGTTCTTAGCATTCCATAAATCAGCACCTTGCGATCCCGTTCCACGCAATCCGAGTGGGGCAGAAGGAACATATAATAATGCATCCTTGACTGGGAACAAGTGAGATTCTTTATCCAATACTTCTGCAGTCACGGAACGCAGCGGTGAGTAGTTATCCAACACGTAGAATCCTCTTCCGAAGGTTGCAGCTACCAAATCATTTTCGCGTTCCTGAATATCCAAATCGTAAACGGCGATTGTTGGCAATCCAGACAATTTCGTCCAGTTCTGTCCTCCATCATTGGAGAAATAGGCGCCAAACTCTGTACCCACAAACAATAAGTTCGGGTCTTTGTGATCTTGGCGAATAGCAAATACAGATCCACGCTCAGGAAGATTGGACGAAATCGAGGTCCATGTTTTCCCTTTATTCGTGCTTCGCATTACATACGGTTTGAAGTCTCCCGAACGGTGATTGTTAAATACAGCGAATACTTCATTTTCGTCATGAACACTAGCGCAAATCATGTTAACACGTGTGTTTGCAGGAATTCCTGTGAATGAGTTGTATTTCGTCCATGAACCTCCATCGTCGGTAGAAACTTGAATCAATCCATCATCCGTTCCCACGTACAACAAGCCTTGTTTCTTTGGAGATTCATCCAAGGCAACGATGTTCCCGTAGATCGTCGTTGATTTGTTTTTCATGACAGCATCCATTGACCAAACCTGATCCATTACTGGTAGCGTATTTCGATCTAATTGTTGAGATAAATCTGGAGAGATTGTTTCCCAGTCATCACCACGATTAGAACTCTTGAACAACTTATTCGCGGCGAAGTACACGGTTTTAGAATCGTGCTTCGAAATGAGTATAGGAGCATCCCAGTTCCAACGATAAGCATCTTCTCCGACAGGAGGTATCGGTTGAATAGGCG
>JBGCDF010000312.1:0-3597 GCA_045105095.1 Crocinitomicaceae bacterium
ATATCCATCGTCACGCTTCCTCAAACACTAGCTCGTTTCAATTCGATTTCTTCACTCCGTAAAATAGGCGCCGATAACGTACTAAGTTCTATTTTTCATTTTCGGAATATCAGATGCTCAAAATATGAAATCCCCAACAAGCGTTCTTGATCCCAGAAAGGCTGTATGGTTCGACGTACGACGACCTCTGACATGTGTTCATCCCTACGAATCAAAAAAATAAAAAAAGGACCAATGAAACCATTGATCCTTAATGGGGTAGAAGATGGGGCTCGAACCCACGACCCTCGGTACCACAAACCGATGCTCTAACCAACTGAGCTACAACTACCATGTATTTACACATCTAAGCTCGATCGCTTAGCGGATGCAAATATATAGTTTTCCAAATATATATCCTGTACACATTTCATAATTTTTTTTTTAATTTCATCCCAACAAATCAAATCCCCTGAAGATGTCGCTTAAAAAACATTTGATACAAGAGTTCGAACAACGCGTTTTTGAAGAGTCGTATGCACGCATCTATAAGTGCCTCACGATGTTAAACGAAGAACAGCTCTGGTCATCACCCAATTCAACGATTCCATCCGCAGGATGTCAGATTATGCACTTATGTGGAAATGCGCGTCAATGGGTCCTTTCCGGTTTGGGAGGATTACCCGATAATCGCGACCGTGATCAAGAGTTTATCGTTCAGGAGAATATTCGAAAAAGTGATTTTATTTTCTTGCTCGAAAACCTCAAATCTCAGTTGCAACGATGCTTTCAGGAATTGGCAGAGGATGAGTTGGAAACTATTCATTCGATACAAGGATTTAATGTGACAGGCTTTTCTGCTATAGCGCACGTTATGGAGCACTTTTCCTACCATTCTGGACAAATTGCACTTCTCACAAAGTACCATACGGGCAAAGAGACTGGATTCTACACAGAAATGGATTTGAACAAGCACAACAATCCAAATTAAGATCTGAAAAGAATGAGGATTGAAATGTTAATAACAATCCTGTGATTCGATTCAATATTTGACCTTCTCTTGTATTTTTGCAAGAAATAATTGGATTATGTTGAAAATTGGCGTGCTTGGTGCAGGACACCTTGGAAAAATTCACATCAGACTCTTACTCGAACTTTCTGATAAGTACGAATTCATTGGTTTTTTTGATCCGAATGATGAAAATGCTCAGTCGGCAATCGAGAGTTACAGCATAAACCGATTTGATTCAATAGAATCGCTTCTCGATGAGGTAGATTGTATTGACATCGTTACACCAACCTTGTCACATTTTAGCTGTGCGTCATCTGCCTTGAGAAAAAGCAAACATGTTTTCATTGAGAAACCAGTTACTGAAACGGTAGAAGAAGCAAGAAAATTGATTAACCTGGCTGAAGAAGCAGGAGTTAAGGTACAAGTTGGACACGTTGAGCGTTTTAATCCAGCTTTTCAAGCAGCACTTCCGCACTTTAACAAGCCCATGTTTATTGAGACTCACCGTTTGGCGCAATTCAACCCGCGTGGAACGGACGTTCCGGTAGTACTCGATTTAATGATTCACGATTTAGACGCTATTTTGAGTGTGGTCAAGTCGCCAGTGAAGCGAATTTCTGCATCAGGTGTTTCTGTGGTAAGCGATACTCCAGATATTGCCAATGCGCGTATCGAATTTGAAAATGGTTGTGTGGCTAACCTGACATCTAGCCGAATTTCAATGAAGAATATGCGTAAATCGCGTTTCTTCCAAAAAGATGCCTATATCAGTGTTGATTTCCTCGATAAGGAATTGGAGGTTGTCAGTATGATTGATGTAGACGGTGAGCCCGATCCTTTCGATATCGTCTTTGACTTAGGAGAAGGAAAGCCTACAAAGAAAATCTTGTTCGATAAGCCTGAATTGGAGCCTGTAAATGCCATCAAAGAGGAGCTTTCGACGTTCCATGATGCGATCGTAAATGATACAACACCTATTGTTCCATTGGAAGATGGGTACCTCGCATTATCTGTTGCGCAGCAAATCGTTGATAAATTAAAGGCCTCAACTAACCTAGTTGGGCAATAAGCGAAAATTTCAAGCGTTATTCAAGGACTACAATGACTATGAAACACATATTTCCAATCTTTGGGCTCTTATTTCTGTTGAGTTCCTGTATCAAAAATAATCCAGATCCTGTTTGGATTGAGATTAACGAGTGGACGCTTGAAGCGAATCCAAATGCCTCGCAATCCGCTGGAGAATTGACATCTGACATTTCGAATGCATGGGTGTACGTCAATAACGAGTTTGTTGGGATTTTTGAGCTACCGTGTAAAATTCCCGTGCTGTATTCAGGAGAAAGTGTCATCCGAGTTTATCCGGCAATTATTGATAACGGAATTTCTGCGACGAAGGCGATTTATCCTTTTCTCGAGTTTTACGAAGTGACAGAAGATCTGGTCATGAATGAAACAGTGACCATTAATCCGACAACGCGTTACTTTTCCAACGTGCAATTCTGGATAGAAGACTTTGAAGGTGCAGGATCGAAAATTGAAGATGATCCTACAACTACGTCCAACATTCAAACAGTATTGACATCGAGTGTGACGTATGCCGAGCCGTTTAATGGAAATGTATTCGGGCAGATTACACTGGATGAAACTTTAAATACATGGATAGGATTATCATCAGGAGGAGGAGATGTATTGAACATTGCTGTTGGAGCTGACGCTTATCTCGAAATAGATTATCATAATACGAATCGTATAACTACGGGCATTTTGGCAGTTGCTCCTTCCGGTACAACGGATAACCCGCTTATTCAACTTAATCCGCAAGATGAGGGAGAAGTAGAGTGGAAGAAAGTATATATCAAACTGAAGGAAGTTATAGGTAACTCAGCAAGCGGCTCATACTTCCAACTTTCATTTCAGTCCTTACTGGATGATGAAGATACCAATGGAGAAATCAATATCGATAACGTAAAAGTCGTTTACTTCTAAATGAATGCTCGCTTACTAACTTTCTTGTTGGTACTGGTAGATTGGATTTCGGCGGTGTTCGCTTGGGGATTCTTTTACTACGTTCGAAAGGTAAAACTCGAGTTGACGGAGTTCAACGTTAACGAGTCCTTTTATTACGGAGTGCTCTTTATTCCAATCGCCTGGGTTTTCTTGTATTTGCTTCAGGGAACCTATCACGATGTAAGACGTCTGCACAGAATAAAAATCTTCAATCTTACTTTCGTTGGAACTGTATTAGGGGTAATAATGCTCTTCTTCGTTTTCCTGTTGGATGATGAAATCAATGGTTACAAGCAGTATTATTCTTCCGTGTTCTTGCTGTTCGCCATTCATTTCTCGCTGACGTTTATTCCACGATTCCTAGTCGTGAGCAATATTGTAACACGCATCCACAAGCGCAAAGCAGGTTTCAGAACGATGATTATCGGTGGAAGCGAACGAGCAATTGACATTTACAATGAAATTGAAGGACTACCAAAAGGTGCGGGGAATGACTTCGTAGGGTTTATCAATTTAAATGGAGTTGATCGACAACTAGAATCGAAATTAACCTAACAAGGACACATCGATGATGAGGAAGCAATAAAAAAAAAAAA
>JBGCDF010000313.1:0-10447 GCA_045105095.1 Crocinitomicaceae bacterium
ATGGAACAGTGATGGTTCAGAAGGCTTTCATGTGAATCCATCTTTGTGGGGGAAATTACTTTTTTGATGTCAACTTGAGTACCGATCTACTTTGAGCACTGAGCGGAGTCAAAGTGCGGTGCCAGAACTATTATCTCTTCTTCTTCCTCAACTTCTCAACGTTACCGACAATTTCTAAACCTGCGACAGTAGTGTAATCGTTAGCTAAAACCTTTCCATTCTTGTCAAATAAGGTAATGCGTAATTGGCCATTCACACTTTCAGAAATAAGTCGCTCCATTGCTCCATCAATCGGAGCAAGTAGCTCTCCTGATTTACCTTGTAATGCCTCTATCTGTAGTGTAAAGGATTTCTCTCGTATGACAATAGACAAGGTATCCGAAGTAATGGCCTTCAAATCAAGTTTCGCAATAGTATGGGTCGCAAAAGGATAAACAGTTCCATCATGGAGGTAGTATCCCAAAAAACCATTGAAAGAACTTCTCATCCAGCGAACCTTTGCAACGGCAAACATGAACGATGAATTCGATGATTCAAAATTATTCGATTGCATCCATATCCACGATGACGGCATTGATTTCCCCCAATTCTTTTCAATGTAACCCATTCCTCCGCTAAAATTGTAAGTGGCTTCTTGCGTAGTTATTTCACCTTTTAGCGTATGATTTAAACTCACAACGCTGTGATAGCACTGCATAAACGGTACATAACGAGTCCACCCCATGATGGTCTTGCGACGCCTTTCATTAAAATACGTCTGGTCTGACATGAAGACTTCCCCAGAAATAACCGTATCATCTTTTTGGATATTCAAAGTCAGACTATCCTCTGAGAAGTAGTTCTCACCAATACGAATGGCAAACGAGGAAGACGAAAAGTGAAATTCTTCGATAGGAAAAGAGTAGTAATGAGTTTTGGCTGTTTTGCCATCGATGATTTGTATGAAAGCATGCTGCTCTTTTCCATCTGCAGAAATGGAAATGCCAGGAATTACACTCATGATGGAGCTTAAATCTGGCGAAACCATTTTAAAATACCACCCTTCGAAGTACTTCTTCTTTTGACCATTGCCTTGAAAGACGTGTGGATTATTTTTCTTGAATTTCTTGTACCCCGGAAGACGAGTTCTTGCAGAAAAGTTCACTTCATCCGTGATTTCTTGCTTAGAAGAATGGAGCATGCTTTTGATCATTACTGCAAAAGGGGATTCTTTACCTGCTTAATTTATTGCAGAAATAGTTGTTTGTTTCTTAAACTGTGCCTTCTATTATCTACTTTCCTGAAGTATAATTGTTGGAACTCCGAGCAAGACGTATAAAGCATAAGTAAGGTAAGCAATAGTTTTATTCTATCGAAGTAAATGTGTCAATTTAGTTCTTCTTTCTCAGTGACTCAACATCACCCACAATTTCCAAGCCTGAAATACGTGTTCGGTCGTTATGAATCGTTTTCCCATCCTTATCCATTACGGTTATTCTCACTTCTGCATCTACGCTTTCTGATATTCGTCGCTCCATTGATCCTTGTACAGGCGCAATCAATTCTCCTGAGTTACTTCTAAACGCTTGAATGACGTAGGTAAAGGATTTATCAGAAATAGTAATGTTTAAAGTATCCGATTGGGTGGAACTCACATCCACTTTGGCTTTTGTGTAAGTAGCAAAACGATGAATGGTGTCATTGTGAAGATAGAAACCCAAAAATCCATTGAAAGAACTTCCTAGCCATGGAATATTCGCTACTGATAGCATAAAAGAAGAGTTGTTGGACTGAAAACTATTTGACTGTATCCAAATCCAGGAGGATGGCATCGATTTCCCCCAATCTTTCTCGATGTATCCGACACCATCATTGAAATCGTATCGTCCTTCATCAGTCGTTATTTGACCGTTGAGTGTGTGATCCAAACTTACAACGCCATGATAGCATTGCATAAAGGGAACGGAACGATACCATCCCATGATTCCTTTTTTGCGTTTTTCACTCAAATATGTCAGGTTGGACATGAACACTTTTCCAGAAATCGAGGTGCTGTCGTTTTGGATATTCAATATCAAACTGTCTTCTGAGAAATAATTCTCTCCAATTCGAACGGCAAATGCGGAAGAAGAAAAATAAAAATCCTCAATAGGGAAGGAGTAATAATCTGTTTTGGCCGTCTTTCCATCAATAAACTGAATGAATGCGTGCTGTTCACTTCCATCCTCAGACAAAGATATACCCGGAATTACGCTCATAATTGAGCTTCCATCTTCGGATACCATTTTGAAATACCACCCTTCGAAGTATTTCTTCTTTTTCTTATTTCCTTGAAAAACGTGCGGATTGTTCTTTTTGAGTTTTTTGTATCCCGGAACATTCGGATGTTCCTGAAAATTAACTTCTGAAGGGACCTGAGCGTGAGCAGTTTCAATAACTGTCCCGCAAAGGAGCACCGTGATTAAACAAATCAGTGTTTTCTTGCGCAGCATACCTTAGTTTACCTGAGCCTTAGTGTCCAAAGAAGAGAAGTATTTTTGTACAGTTGAAATATGTTGGTCTTTTTCTTCACGACTCAACCAGCTGGCCTCAAATCCATTGATTGCCAGTTGCATCAATTGATCATTGTTTAAGTTCAGTGCTCTTGCTGTTTCAAGATAATTCTCATTCATATATCCTCCGAAATATGCAGGATCATCGGAGTGAATCGTAGCAAGTATTCCTTTGTCCAACATCTTAGCGACAGGATGTTCTTCCATCTTCTGAATGACCTTCAACTCTACATTACTCAATGGACATAGCGTGAGGGCGATTTGGTCTTTCACGAGTCGCTCAACTAGTTTGTCGTCTGATAAACAGCGATTACCATGATCGATTCGATCAACATGTAATAAATCGAGCGCTTCCCAAATGTACTCCGCAGGACCTTCTTCACCAGCGTGAGCAACGAGTTTGAAACCGTGATCAGCAGAAGCTTTAAACACTCGAACAAACTTACTTGGAGGATTTCCCATTTCCGATGAATCAAGACCAATTCCGTCAATCCAGTCTTTAAATGGTACGGCTTCTTCCAAAGTTTTGAATGCATCTTCTTCGCTCAAATGTCTCAAGTAGGACATGATCAACTTATAGGTAATATTGAATTCCGCTTTGGCTTTTTCCAGTGCCCGACGAATTCCCTTGATTACAACATCGAATGGAACACCTCTTTCTGTATGCGTTTGTGGATCAAAAAAGACTTCTACATGAATAACATTCTGACTGTGTACTTTCGTCAGGTAAGCCCAGGTTAAATCGAAGAAATCTTGCTCGTGAATAAGAACTTTAGCTCCTGTGTAGTAGATGTCTAGAAACTCCTGAAGATTATTGAATTTATATGCGTTTTTTAGCGATTCGATGGAATCGTAGTCTAGTTGAATGTTGTTGCGTTGCGCGATTTCAAACATCAATTCGGGCTCAAAACTCCCTTCGATGTGCAGATGGAGCTCCGTTTTAGGGATGCCTTGAATGATTGATGCGAGATTCGATAAATCCATGTATTGCTAGTTTGAAAATTAGTCTACGAATGTAGTTAAAGAAAGTAAAACTTTTGGGACCATCAGAACGGTCACGCAACGACCTTCCTCTAATGCCATGGCGCAGCTTTGCTTTCTACTGGTTCAATTTCTCCAAATTTAGAAACATATCTTCCGTCCCCAAACTTTCTGTCGTAATGCGCTTTCATTCGCTCTGCAGGTTCGGTTATGTTTGGATTGATTTCTCGTTTCTCTTTGGATAATCCTTCACGCTCACCAACAAGCTCATTAGGCATGTGTTGCAGCGGAATACAAGCGGGGTATACATGATCCTTGATAAAATCAATGAACTCTTTGGAATAGTGAATATCATTTGTTTCAATCGCCCACAAGAACGTTTCGTGTGTGAAGATGTCATAAAACGAGACCCCAAAGTATTTCTGTAAAAGACGTTCACGTTGTTTGATGATCCCTGGCAAGCAATCTTTCGCTTTTTGTATCGCTCGTGATTTTTGAGGTTCCTGCAACATTCTCCATGGATCGACATATGGTGCATGACTGCAATAAGCTAAACTCCATTCGTGTAAATCATCCAAAATTGTGTTCCAGCGTTTGCTTATTTCTCCCCACTTGATGATGTTTAGTTCAAATTCATAATCGACATCCTTCAGGGCCCATTGCAATTCCTTCCAGTTAGGAACGTTAAACTTCTGTTTACCGCTTATGCTATCAAATACGGACAAATGCTTCTTACATTTTGAGATATGATGAGGACTAATGCGACCGGCCTCTGCCCATTCCAAAGAGTAGACCAATCCTTTTCGCGTGGAAACGGATCCTTCCATGGCCTTATCCAAACCTTGCTCTATTTGTAAGCGGAGAAAATCGGCATACGTGATTCCTCCTTGCTCCCCAAGTGCTATCAAGTTTTCAATGGGTTGAATGATATCCGCCGAACAATCTAGTGCTTCGACTTCAGCTGTGCTATTGGATTTCTCGGCTTCTTTCAACGCATCTTGCTGTCCTTTTTGAATAGCCGAAATGGATTGTCGTAGGGCATCGATGGCTTGTTTGAGTAGAGCTTGATCATCGTAAGTGGAAGGATCAGTTGCGCTTTCTTGAGCCTTGGCAGTTAAGGCCTGACTGTATAAATTGCTGAATTTCCCGAAGAGATCTTCTTGCATGCAAACACCCATAAAAGCTGTAATGTCAGAATGCTGATCGGCTAAATCCGTCATTCTTGAAAAGCACGCTTTCATTTCTTCGACATGTTCGTTAGCTATTCCCTGAGAATCTACATCATTGATCATGTTCTCATAAGGACTAATCATCGGTCCTAAAATCATTGGATCTAGTGGCATGACTTATCGGTTTATGAGAGATGTGTATTTCGCGAGTTGTTCTTGCAGATGCTCGTCAGAATAGGGGATGAGTCTTCTGTGCCGATGTTCAAGATTGAGCGCTGGATTCATGACAAAGTCCGGTTGAAATTTGCGTGCTTCTTGCTCCGTATCTTCATTGCTTTTGATAATTCCTGCTTTGATTTCATCCGCGGTTGTCTTGAATTCTGATGCATATTTATCAGGAACCTTAGCGTTTTCGTACACTTCAATGCTGTCCATCAAGAACCAATCTCCCTGAAATTCACGATGGGTTTCGTCCGTAGAAATTTCGAGGCTATTCTTGTTCATTTCCTCCATCACTAGGGTAATGAGTTCCGTAGTATTCGAGCATTGATCGATTTGATCCAAAATTCTTCGTGCAGCTAATACTCTTATGTGCTCTTGATGTTTTTCATAGAATGCTTTTTCCATCAAGTGTTCATCTTTGACCAAAGCACTGGCACAAAGCTCGTTCAAATTGCCAATTTTATCCTTGAATTCTATCAATTCATTGCAGGATTGCATGGCGTCAGATAGGTTGGATTCGGCATCAAAAACGTGTTGATAGTTCGCGTTGTCAGCATATCGCTCAGCTCGAACACGATAATAGTCTTTGTAGGCGTGTAAATAGTTTGGCTCCATGGACTTAAAGTAGTGATTATTTTCTGATTGCGTTAATCACATTTACCGATAACGCGTGTAGGTCCGATACTCAATTGTGGTTCGAAATCGTTGAGTAAGTTCTGTTAATATGAAGAACTATTTCCAAACTGCTTCCTAGGGCGTTTTATTATTTTTTTTGTATTTTAAAGGCATTCAGGAGGTTAGAAATAATCTCAGCCTAATTACTCACTAAGAAAACTACTATGATCAGTCTAATTACTGGAGAATCTGTTTTACATGAGGAAGATTTTCGTTTAAGCGGTCCAATTCCTCTTCAATGGACGCGTAATTATTTTTCGCACATCAAACGAGAGACCTTATTCGGGAAGATGTGGCATTTGAATTTCGACCAAAGCGTTCGAATCGATCGGAAACAAGACAGTTTTTTTTGGGAAAATAGGAACGGAAATATCATTGAAATTCCTTACATCCCTATTGAAGACACAGCAGTAATTACTGAAGAGAAAATCATTTATTCACATTACGAAGACAGCATTCTAATTGAGGATTATGATGAAGGCTTATTCTACCATTATAAGTTTGTAGGTGGATCGAGAAGTACTTATTACTTGGTTAAAATTTCACGCCATCGTTTCGAGATCAACTTTAAGTACACTGTTTCGGCGCGGTTGGAAGAAATTATCGACTCGAGTAATCGAACATTAAAGATTGATCGAGATAGCCAACAGCGAATCGTTTCTGTAACGCAGTTATCAGAAATAGAAAACGATAAGGTACTGGTCGAATATGAGTATAACGAAGAAGGTTATTTGAATGTAATGCGTGATCCCTTGGGTCAAGAAGAAAGGTATGCGTATCACAATGATTTGATAACGGTAAAAACGGATAAAAACGGAGTTACTCAACATTGGGAGTTCGAAAACAAAAAGGATGATCCCAAGTGCATTAAGCGGTGGTTCACAAAAAGCGGTCAACAGCTGGAGCGATTTGAGTTTGAACTTGGTAAAACGACGGTTACCGATGCCATGGGCGGGAAAACGACTCACTGGCATAAAAACGGAGAAATAGCTCAAGTGACAGATGCTATGGGCAACAGCGAAACGTGGGAGTATAACCTAAATGGTCAGGTGATGCGCCATACGGACAAATTGGGCTTGAGCACCTATTTCGGATATGATGATTATGGGAATAAAACATCGGAGCGTCTTCCGAATGGAGGTGGAACCAACTTTATCTATGAGAATAATAACCTTGTAATGGCCAAAAATGCCAAAAATGCCGTTTGGATTTGGCAGTACGACGAGGAGGGTTTCCTAAAGGTAAGAATTGGTCCTGCAAAAGACATTACTCGTTACGAATACACCGACGATTTATTGACAAAAGTGATAGATGCAAATGGATTAGAAGCTTACTTTGAATACAACGATGATTCTACACTTAGGAGAGCCACCCTGCCAAATGGAGAAGAAACCAACTGGAAGTATGATGATCAGGGTAAACTGCTTCATGCCATAAGTAACCAGGACACGTCAATTAATTACTTCTACGACGAGTTGGGCAGGGTAAAGCAATTGAAAACTGTGGACGGAAATATGATCCATTTGGACTATGATGGAGAAGGAAATGTCGTTCATGCTAAGGACAAACATCACGATGTCAAGTTTGAGTATTCAGCCACAGGTAAACTTGAGTCCAGAGAGGAGAACGAAACGAAGATTCAATTTGCCTACAACAAAGCAGATCGACTTAAAGCGATTACTAATGAGCACAAAAGTCTATATCGATTTGACCGAGATAGAAATGGACAGGTTATTCAGGAGAGTGGATTCGATGGGTTGAAGCGAAAGTTCATGCGGAATGCAGGAGGACAGATAAGCGAGAAGATTAATAATGATGGACATAAAGTTAGCTACAGTTATGATCTTTTGGGAAACATCAGTACAATAAAATACGATGATGGCTCCAGTGAAGTTTTTACCTACGATAAGAATGGTTCATTAATAGAAGCGGTTAATGAGAATGGGATAGTTTCTTTAGAGCGTGACGAAATTGGGAACGTAATTAAAGAGACCCAGAATGGAGTCGCCGTTGAGAGCGAGTATAACAGGGTAGGTCAGAGGGTTGGACTAACAAGTAATTTAGGGGCGATAATTAACATCTCTAGAAATAAATTGGGGCAAATCCTCAATACAGAAGCGAATAATGCCGAGGCTAAATGGGAAGTGGATATAACTAGAAACCTCTTGGGTCACGAAATCGAGCGGAACCTTCCGGGAGAAGTTCTTAGCTCATGGGAAATTGACAAAAGTGGTCGCCCAGTTCAACACAGCGTAAGCAATAAGGAAAGGACACTCACCAAAAAACGTTACCAATGGGACGTCAACAGTCGATTAAGATCGATAGAAAATTTACTCAAAAAGGAGCTCACCACTTTTGAGCATGACGTATTTGGAAATTTGTCAGCAGCTCAATATTCAGATGGTAGTTGGGATTATAAATTACCAGATGAAGTAGGAAATTTATTCAAAGCAAAAGACCAAAAAGACAGACAATATGGAAGAGCTGGACAACTCTTGAAAGATGAGAAATTCACTTATACTTATGATGAGCTTGGTAATCTAATTGAGAAAGAAGCGATTAATGAAAAGTGGAGATATAGATGGTCTCAAAGTGGTAAACTTACAAAAGTCATTCGTCCGGACAGAAAGCATGTCGACTTCACATACGATGCGCTCGGACGAAGATTAACAAAGACCTTTGAGGGGCAAACTACACACTTCGTCTGGGATGGAAACGTCCCACTCCACGAATGGACGGCCTCTTTGGATGAATCGAATACGGTTGTCAACGACAAGGGTGAAGAGGAAATGAAGATTCCTGAAAACCTGATAACATGGGTTTTCGAAGATGGAACATTTATCCCGATGGCAAAATTGCATGGAGATAGGTCTTTCTCAATAATTACTGATCATCTTGGAACACCCACAGAGGCGTATGATGAGGAAGGTAATAGAGTTTGGAGTTGTCAGTTGGATATTTATGGCAAAATCCGTAAAATTGAGGGTGAACGTTCTTTGATTCCATTTAGATACCAAGGTCAGTACGATGATGTAGAGGCAGAATTGTATTACAATAGGTTTAGGTATTACTCTCCAGAAGAAGGATGTTATATCAGCCAAGATCCAATTGGACTTCATGGAGGTGATAATTTCTACGCTTATGTTTTAGATACCAACCTTTGGGTTGATCCTTTTGGATTAAATGCGTTACAAGATTTAGCAACTGACGCGCACAATTCATTACCTGAAAATTCACGAGGATATAGCACTACTGCAGTAGGAGCTGATGCAAGCGGTAAGTTGTACGTTTCTTCCAGTAGTCCGTACGTGCCCCGTCAAGTTAAAGATTGGGCAGCTGAAAATGGAGTTGAGGTAGTTCAGAGTAGGAGACCAAACGTTCATGCCGAAGAGGCCCTAATAAATGCGAATAAAGGAATTGTAGCAATTGAGCCGAATCGACCAATATGTGCAGATTGTGAGCAGTTGTTAGATGATAAAAATATTACATATGAATCGCCCACTTCTGGAAAAGTAAGTAAGTCTAGGAAGCCTGGAGGTAAATATTACAATGGCGGTGGGTGCTGCTAAAGAAAGTAAACTAAAAAATGATTAAACTAAAGTTGAGTGAGTTAAGCCTGAAAGGACAACAGCAATTTGCACTGTTTTCTATGGCTAGAGTGAAGAATTTGTATAATCTCTTTGTTGAAGAAATTCAACAGGATCAGTTGGTGGAGTTATCAGCCTATGAAAATGGTTTGAAGTTGCTGACTGACATGCATGATGCCTTAAGGAAGTCATTTCCCGATTTCAACAATGATGAGATTGTCAAGAGCGTTGAAACATCCTACTCCTTAGCAATTCAGGATCATGTTTACTCCAGTTTTCAATCTACAATAGCTACACAAATCGCTTTATTACATGTTTCAGCACTCGAGTTTCTCAAAACGAAGAATGCTGATGTCATGGAAGATGTATTGATCTATATTGAAGAGATAATTAACATTGTTGAATCGGAGATGTTTTTTAGAGCTAATCCAGATGGTAGTTACGACGAAAGTGAAAGCATCATTTTGGAACGAATCAAATCTGACCGATTAAAGCAACTGGAGGTATTAAAGCAAATTGATGAAGCAGTTGATTTGGATCTAGATAGTTTGGTGAAGGGTAACGAGCTTTTATTCATCGATCCAGATCAGGCCTAAAAGAATGAATGCTAGTTAACCATCTTGTGAAATTTGAATGACGCACAACACCGAACCCCTTATTGACCTAAGAGTTGAAGATGGGCACCTACGAGGAGGGATATTCTTAGAAAGTCAGTTGACAAATGTTGAAGTTCTATTTGACCTTGAAAGTGAAGGAGGTACTCAAGAATTGGATGACTTCAAAGATATTGTGAGTTCATATCGAACTTTCATAATTGAATTACTTGCCGAAACGAAACTCTCGATTTTGAAAGAGCGTATTTCTAAGGAAATCACCGATGCCTCTTACAGCCAGAGTGATTCCAATGCGAGGAAAGAAGACTATCAAGAACTGCAAGAGGATTTAACTATTATCAAAATCAGTTTTTATCGAGAAGATATGGTCTTGAACTTTGTCGCCGAAAAGGTCTACAAGGATGCACATATTTATTGCCAACTCGATAAGGATTGGGTAGTAGATGATATTCATATGGGATAAGTATTTTATCAAGTTATTGGGAATTTGAGTTGTAGGCAGGTAAATGGTGGAGAAGGTATTTTTGACCGCTTAATTTTTTGGAGATACAGGAAGTTTATTATCTTGTTGTCGAATTATTCAATAAACCTTCCATATCCTAATGATCAGTTTAATCACCGGAGAATCGGTATTGCATGAAACCGACTTTCGTTTAAGCGGTCCGATT
>JBGCDF010000314.1:0-7113 GCA_045105095.1 Crocinitomicaceae bacterium
CCTCATGAAAAGGCTCATGGTGGAATCATCTTAACGGCAAGTCATAACCCCAAACAATGGAACGCCCTGAAATTATTGAATTCACTTGGTGAGTTCATTTCTGGAGATGACGGAAAGCGTGTGCTGGAAATCGCGGAACAAGAAGCGTTTAACTTTGCGGACGTTGATGACCTAGGAAGTGTTGTAGAGGACCCTTCGTACATGGGAAAACACATTCAGCTCATTTTAGATCTTCCACTTGTTGACAGAGCAGCAATTAAAGCTGCTAACTTCAGTGTAGTTGTCGATGCTGTTAATTCGACAGGAGGAACATTCGTTCCTGCAATGTTGACAGCGCTGGGTGTCAATCAAGTGACAAAGATTCACTGTGAACCGACAGGAGAATTCCCTCACAATCCAGAACCACTTCCTGAGCATTTGACAGATCTTTCAGATAAAATAAAAGAAACTGGCGCCGACCTTGGTATCACTGTTGACCCTGATGTGGATCGTCTGGCTTTCGTTTGCGAAGATGGAAGTATGTTTGGAGAAGAATATACACTAGTTGCTGTGGCTGATTATGTTTTGAGTAAAACGCCTGGATCAACAGTTTCCAATCTCTCCTCTACCAGAGCGCTCAGAGATGTTACAGAAGAAAGTGGGAATAGCTACTTCGCTTCAGCAGTTGGAGAGGTGAATGTGGTAACAAAAATGAAAGCTGAAAATGCAGTGATCGGAGGTGAAGGAAATGGAGGGATTATTTATCCAGAATTGCACTACGGGCGTGACTCTCTAGTAGGAATTGCACTTTTCCTTTCGCATCTAGCACGAAAAAAAATGAAGATTTCTGATCTTAGAGACAGTTATCCTAAGTATATTATATCTAAGAACAAAATTCAATTAACTCCAGAAATTGATGTCGATAAGGTACTTACCTCAATGGCAGAAAAATACGCGAAGGAAGAAGTAGATACTACCGATGGAGTAAAAATCTACATCGGAAAAGAATGGGTTCACCTTAGAAAAAGTAATACAGAACCCATCATTCGAATTTATTCTGAGAGTAAAGATTTAGATGCAGCAAACGAGTTAGCTGAACGAATAATACGAGAGATTCGTGATATGATTTAAGATGAACAAGATTGAACGTCTGATTAAAAAGGTGGGAAGGATAGGAATTCCTGAATCAGATTCGTTTGCCTTAAAAAGACGTAAAGAATTTTTCAATATTTCAACCATTATTGCTGGTTTAGCCTCTATTCCTCAATCGATTAGTGCCTTTCCTTACGATACTTTATCTGGTGTGCTCATACTTTTATGGGGAGTAGCTTGTATACTTTCACTCGCCGTTCATAAGTACATTGGTTTCAAGGTTGCCAGAGCCCTTACCTTCATGTCCGTATTTATTCTTGGTGGATTTGCCGTTTCTAGACTTGGATTCGAGTCACACATGCAAACTGGATCAATCACTGTGTTTATCGGTGTATTTTTCCTCCATGATTTACGCAAGGAATGGAGATGGATTATATTCTATTCTATCATTGAGTTATTGATGATACTCACCGTTGAATCCGACCTTATAAAAGTTCCGAATGCTCCTGAAACAGCAACCTTACAGGTGAGGGTAGTTACAATGATCGGAACTCTCTTTTTTGTGGCTTTAGAGATATTCTATTATATCCGAATCAGTTTGAGTAACGAATATCATGTGAATAAAAAACTGCGTGAATCAAATCAAACGCTCAACGAACGAAATGGGGAAAAAGACCTCCTGCTGAAAGAAATTCACCATCGTGTAAAAAACAACTTACAGATTATTTCGAGTTTACTCAGGCTTCAATCTCACGAAATCGACGATGTTATCGCAAAGGGGAAATTCATTGACTCCGTGAATAGGATTAAGTCTATTTCCAATCTTCACGAAACGATTTATCAGTCCGATAACATTGTGTTAGTTGATATGAATGATTACTTGAAAAACCTATCACTGAGTATAATCGAATCATACGCGTTGGATAAAGTTATTCAACTAAACATCAAATCAGAGGCAATTACCGTCGATAACGATCATATTGTGCCGATCTCGTTAATTCTGAACGAGATGATCTCGAACTCAGTAAAACACGCCTTTACAAACAGTAAAACTGGAGCAATCTCTATCTATATCTCCAGCTTGGAAGAAGAAGATCAATACCAATTAATCTATTCCGATTCTGGAACTTGGATTGAATCGGACGCAGATAATTCCTTCGGAACAGAACTGATTGAATCACTTGTGGATCAATTGAATGGAGTCATTGAGCGACAGCCCAACAAGGAAAAGAGTGAGTATTCTATTCAGTTTGAAGTCAGTAAGTCAAATCGTATTTAATCACTATATTGGGCTAAGCTACTAGTAATGTGATTCGTATGAAAATATTTCTAATTATTCTATCCATTCTTTGTGTCGGTGCGTCGGTTGCAATGTATATTATTGGCAACGATTCCAGTCACCTAAGTGAACTAAAAGACTTTTGGTACGTTCCGCTTCCATTGGCCGCCTTTGCATTAATTGGGGCATTTCGAAAAACACCTACCACCGACGATTAATAATGAACATGAAAGAACCTCAAGAACATATTAATCTAACCTTTAGTTGTCAGGAAGATATTGAATCAATGGCGAAAACGAATGACGGGGCTTTCTGCTCTGCCTGTCAAAAAGAAGTTATAGACTTTACTAAGATGTCCATTGCAGAGATTAAGGAAACTCGAAAACTGGAAAGCGAAATATGCGGAAAGTTTAGAATCGAACAGCTTGAACCTCATCTGCGTCCGATTGAGGCTCCAAGAATGAAATCAATCGCCTTTTTGTCAACACTTCTTCTTTCGTTGAATTTTAATTCAGCCTCGGCACAATCAACTGTAGATCCGAAAGTCGAACAATCTCACGGAGCTAGTAATGCACCCAATTTAACTCCTTCGGAAGTTGAAGAAAAAACGGAAAGTGGTCAACATATTTCAATGAGTAGAGCTTCAGTAAGTGAAGAACCTGTCATTTCCGATAGAGAACTCAGAAAGCTCAATCGAGAGCATCAGAAAAAATGGTTTTGGTCGAAGCGCTTTCCATTCTTGCACAAGAAAAGACGTCATCTTTCAGGTAGGTTTTTATAGTAACTGGTTAAAAAGTTCGAAGTTCGATGACAGTCTAATCAGCAGTCCAATTCATTTCCTCTAAAACCGTTGGATTGGATGAGTTCTATGACATCTCCCATTTGGAACTCACCGACTACTTCAATTCTCAGCACATTATCTCTGTCTTCCGTATCCACGGACCAACATTTAATTGATCCGTGGTTGTCGAATACGGGTTGAAGTTCGCGCACCTTCTTTCGGGAAGAAACGTTCGTTTTAAGAATCAGTACCTCCATCATCCTCTATGTTCAAGGTTCCGGCATTGTCACTCTCCTCTTTCTCCTTGACTTCTTCCTCAGGGTTATTGATTTTCTCGCAATACTCCGCATATGCCTTCTCCCCTTCTTCTTCCCAAAATTTATCGTAATGTGACCATTTGGAGAAGTCATTGTTCTTCTTCGACTTTTTCGAGCTTGAGTGGTGCTTACCAGAACCACCTTTCCCTCCAAATCCCCCGAAGAGTAACTTCGATAAAATCACTACTCCAACGGCCTTCCAGAATGTAAGTGTCGGCAGTCCGAATAGTTCAGGCATTAGCCAGTTCCAAAGCCACATCACTGTGAATCCGAAGAGAATCGCCAATCCTGAGATGGCAATTATCCCAAGGACGACCATTCCCGCAATCATTGCTGGGCTTTTTCCGCGCATTTTGTGTTTAAAAAAATTCTCCATAGTTCTTTTACTTAATTATTTGTTGTTTTCTTTTCTTTCAGTTCTTTGTGCAACAATGCTATTGCTCGGTGCCTTCGTGACATTAACGTTCCTTGCGGGATACCTGTCTCTTCGGTGATTTCTTTGTAAGTATAGTCTTCAAAATCAACCGCGATAATGATATCGCGGTATTCAGGTTTCAGACTCATGATAGCGCGCTTCAAATCGTGCATCATTTTCTCTGAATACGAATTATCCGACTTACCATACAACAACTCCGTAAATTCTATGAGCTTTGCATCATTGTCATTTTGCTCTTTTGTATGAGATCTTCCACCACGCATCACATCGATGATTTTATTTTTAATGGAGTGATAGACGAACCCAGCTACGTTGTTAATTGGAGCATATCGATCTGCTCCCGAGAATAATCTCAATGCTACGTCTTGAATGATATCTTCAGGATCTCGGTCGGCTGATGACTTAATTCGGGAATTCACATACGACTTCATTGAGTCATACTCATCCTGAAAAAAGGATTCCAATTTCTTTTTATTTTCCTTGTCAGCACTCATTCAAAAACACCGTATTTTCGATTGTTCACTTATAGAGACGCACTAGTTAAATTCTATTGCGTTTTTTTTTGACTTTTTTTTAGAAATGCAGGGATGATCGCTATTTAATGCGTACTTTTTCTCCTAGAAATGTGGGTTTAACACCTATTTGAACTTCCAAAAAAGCCTTTACCCGGGCCAAAGTCTCACGGACTTTTGTCCGAAAACCGCCATATGCTTTTACATCTTGCGCATTAAAACCGTACGCTTCAATTCCGAAACGTCGCGCAATGTATACCGCGCGCTCATTTTGAAACTCTTGAGAAATGACTACATACTTGTTCTGGCCGAATACCTCTCTAGCCCGAATCATTGAGTCGTACGTGTCAAATCCGGCATAATCCAGCGTAATTGCCGACGCGGGGACACCCTGTTCCATTAAGGCGTTTTTCATATCCAGAGGTTCGTTGTAACCGACTCTGCCATTGTCACCACTTATCAATAAATGAGAGATTTTACCCGACTGATACAACTTAACAGCAGCATCAATGCGGTATGAAAAATATAGGTTAGGATTTCCCGACGATAAATACCGAATAGTTCCTGGAACAATTCCAACTTTCACTTTTGGTACGTCTTTGGTTTCGGTAAAAACGTAGCTATTGCTCACAACAAAAACTCTGAAGTTAGCCCATATAACGAGCAATACGATCAACTCACAAGCAATCAAAAATAGTTTTGCAAAGGTGCGTTTACGACTGGCTGAAAGAATGCTGATAATCAATTCGACTCACGTTTTAGTTCAGGAGTTTGAAAATAGTAATTAAGTCATGAAATTCAGGGATCAAGAACAATTGTTTGGGATTTAATATTTTAAGCATCTGATATTCCGAAAATGAAAAATAGAACTTAGCCTGTTATCGGCGCCTATTTTACGGAGTGAAGAAATCGAATTGAAACGAGCTAGTATTTGAGGAAGCGTCCCGATAGTTATCGGGACGATCACCGAAAATACTGCGTTTCAAGAGTATTTCTGATCGTAGAAAAATAAGCGCAAAGGGCATTTTTGAACACTTTTTGTGCCCAACCAAAAAGTGTTGAATCTTATTTCGAAGAGAGAATGCTATAAATAAATTGAATGTCATATTCAGAATGAAACATCATTTCTCCATAGGTCTTAACATTGACCCAAATTCAGCATTATAAAAAAGAAAGAACCCAGCAAATAATTACTGGGTTCAAGTGATTAAGTTAAGTCTGTAGAGCTATTGCCAAATACAGTTCCCTGTAATTTCCCCATGCTGAAAGAAGGACTTAGCCTTTTGTTTGTCCGAAGTTGAACCTCCAAATGGCGAATAGAATACTCCTTGAACATAGGTATGACCATGAGCCGAAAATGTTTGATCAGGTTTAATCTTAACCATATTACCAGCGTCCCGATTATACTTATTGTTTCGAATGAATGTACCATTCGTCACTTTTCCGCGTACCACAAACAACGATTGTGTACCACCAGTTTTGTTATTGATGATCTCTATTTTACTGGCAGCTACACCGTTTGTGCCATGGGCATCAAAGTGCCATTTGTACGAACCATCGGAATAATTCCCAACCGCTTTGAAACTTTGATTCGGTCCTCCTGTCGTAGCAATTGAGTGAGAATTTCGATTAAATCGACATGTCTTAACGGTAACATTACGCGCGTTATTTCTTAAAAGTACACCATAACCCAAAGAGGATTTCTTTTGATCCATGAGTACACACCTGTCTACTGTGTGTCCATACCCATTTTCTAAACGAATGGCGGCATGAGAGAAGTACTGAATTTTCACTCTAAAGAATTCAGAATTATTTCCTGAAACTGCGATCGCAGATCGTTTCCCTGACCAGTTGAAATTATTTGGGTTTGTTCTTCCTGCTCCTTGAATGGTAACATTCTTCATTTTGAAGTTGCTACCAGTCACATTGAACATAGCGCTCGCCTTTGAGCCTCCAACAACGTTATCATAAATGGTTTTGGAATTGTTACTCAAGATCTGAACATTGTTTCTAGTAATTGTTGGTAAATTCGTTGTTACTGTAAAGGAAGCGTCAATATAGATAACTCCTCCGCTTGAATTTACCGTGTTGATCGCATTGACCAGCTGCCATTGATTGTAGACCTTGATGTGCCAGCCCTGTTTGGCACTCCAACCAGCTCCCCATGGTGCCGCAGCAGGATTACCTACTGTACAATTCCCTCCACTCGGTGGCCAAAACACTTGTCCATACGCCTTGGTATCAGCTTCAATTGTAGGATTATCCTGACCGTAACGTGTAGAATCTATCTCCTTTTTACATCCTGTCATCAGGAAGATCGTCCCCAATATAATTGCGAATGTTAGTAGAAATTGATTTCTCGAAACCCTGCGTCGTGCAAAGCCCTTTCCTGTCGACCTTTTTTGTGTCTTTTTCGAGACAACTTGTTTCTTTTCGCTAAAAATTTTCATAATAGTGATTTTAATTTACGGCGACAAAACTAAGCACAAAAAAGCCTGAAGCTCCCAACTAAAACGATTTAGTTAAATCATAAATTGAAATGCTAAATCTTGATTTCAACGACCAAACACATTGTAAACAAACAATATTCGACAGGAAACAATCCCTCCCACTTATCGAGTAATCAAAAGACAATATGTCCTTTACTCATGGGAGCTCCGAGCTAAGATTAGAAGTTATTTTTCAAATAAATGAAGCTTTTTTTGTTAAAATTTGAA
>JBGCDF010000315.1:0-5644 GCA_045105095.1 Crocinitomicaceae bacterium
CGGCGAGGCCGCCCTTGAAGCCATCAACAATAGTTATTCAATGATGGATTCTTTCATCGGAATGATTCCAGGTTCTGTCGGTGAAACTTCGGTAATCGCTTGTCTACTTGGAGCGGCATTGTTACTCTTTACAGGTGTTGGTTCTATGAGAATTATGCTGTCTTTCGGGATAGGAGGTTTCGTTACAGGACTTTTAATGAACGCAATTGGATCGAATCCTTACATGGATTTGCCAGCGGCGCACCACTTACTAATTGGAGGATTCGCATTTGGAGCCGTCTTCATGGCAACCGACCCAGTAACGGCAGCTCAAACCGCAACGGGTAAAATAATTTACGGGTTCTTTGGTGGAATGGTAGCAATACTCATTCGCGTGCTCAATCCCGCATATCCTGAAGGAGTGATGCTGGCAATTCTATTTATGAATGTCATGGCACCAATTATTGATCACTACGTAGTTCAGGCAAATGTTAAACGTAGACTTAAACGACTTAAAACAGCATAATCATGGCAGTGAATAGAGATGGTAACGGTTATACGTTCGGCTTCGCAGTTGCATTGGTAGTTGTGGTTGGTGTGCTACTTGCAGGTATCGCAAAGTGGACAAAACCATTCCAAGACAAAAATGAGGTAGTTAAAAAGAAGATGGATATCTTAAAGGCTATTCTTACGAGCGAAGAGTACGAAAAGGTTAACAGAAAGAATGCGGCAGTTGAATTCGGAAAGTATATTAATCTTGAAGAAGCAATAGTTCTTGACATGAATGGAGCACCAAAAGAAGCAGCTGCGTTCGACATAGATATCAAGAAGGAATTCCGTGACAAGAAATTGAAAGAAGAAGATAAAGGGTATCCTTTGTTTATCGCTTCAATTGATGGAAAGAAGGCTTATGTAATACCAGTAGTTGGAAAAGGACTATGGGGTCCGGTTTGGGGGAATATTTGTTTAGGTGAAGATATGAGTACCATAAAAGGTGCTTCTTTTGATCATAAAACAGAAACGCCTGGATTGGGTGCTGAAATCAAACAAGATTTCTTCATCAAAGGATGGATTGGTGAAAAAATCACTGATGAAGGGGGTGACTTCATGAAATTCGAAGTGGTGAAAGATCAATCTGGAAGTTCAAAAGAATCGAAAGTAGATGGAATCACTGGAGGAACAATTACCTCCAAAGGTGTTGAGGAAATGGTGAATCGTGGCCTTTTACCTTATGTAGCTTATTTCAAAACATTGAAAAATTAATCGTCATGAGTGAAGTACAAAAGAAACCAAGCGAGCCATTATTCTCGAAGAAGAATAAAAAGCTTGTGACAGATCCACTTACGGACAATAACCCAATTACAATTCAGGTACTAGGAATCTGTTCTGCCCTCGCAATTACCGTTCAGGTTGAGCAAGGAGTAGTAATGAGTGCAGCAGTATTATTCGTACTTGTATTTGGAAACTTGACAATTTCGATGTTGCGTAATTTGATTCCTTCGAGAATTAGAATTATTGTTCAGCTGGTGGTAGTTGCCTCTTTGGTAATTATCGTAGATCAACTGCTGGCGGCATTCCTTCCAGATGTTTCAGAGAAACTCTCTGTATTCGTTGGACTGATAATTACTAACTGTATTATCATGGGACGATTCGAAGCATTTGCTATGGGGAACAAGGCGTGGCCTTCTTTCATGGATGCACTCGGAAACTCGTTTGGTTATGCATGGATTTTGATACTCGTATCAGTTATACGTGAGTTATTTGGTTCAGGATCCTTCTATGGTATTCCAATCTTCGGAAGCCCACTTCCAGGTGAAGAATGGGGACTTTATACAATGGGATACATGAACAACAACATGATGATTCTCCCTCCAATGGCATTGATCATCGTTGGTATTATCATTTGGGTGCAAAGATCTCGAAATAAAGCGTTAATCGAAGATCACTAAAACTAGAGATCAAACAGAAATATTATGGAAAGTACATTAGATATATTTGTAAAAGCGATCTTCTCGGAGAATATGATCTTCGCATACTTCCTCGGGATGTGTTCGTACCTCGCTGTATCAAAAACAGTGAAAACAGCTGTTGGTCTTGGAGCTGCCGTTATTTTCGTATTAACGGTAACGGTTCCAGTAAACTACTTGCTTGAGAATTACCTGTTGAAAGAAGGAGCCTTGGAATGGTTGAACCCTGAGTGGGCTGACCTTGATCTTAGCTTCCTATCATTCATCATGTTTATTGCCGTTGTGGCATCGATCGTTCAATTGGTTGAGATGTTGGTTGAGAAGTTCGCTCCTGCGTTATATGGAGCTTTGGGAATCTTCCTTCCACTTATCGCTGTAAACTGTTCGATTCTTGGTGGAGCACTCTTCATGCAAGAACGTCAATACTCAACTATCCTTGATGCTACAGCATTCTCGGTTGGTTCTGGTATTGGATGGTTTATCGCTATCGTTGCAATTGCAGCAATTCGCGAGAAAGTTCGGTACTCAAAAGTCCCTGCTCCTTTGAGAGGATTGGGGATCACGTTTATTCTTACTGGTTTGATGGGAATCGCTTTCATGGCGTTCATGGGAATCAAGTATGGAAAAGATGGAGATAAAGAAGACACTAAAACTGCGCAAGTGGTTGTAGTTGATGATAATAACAATTCTAAAATAGAAGAGTAGATATGGGAACAGGAATGGTTATAGGAATTACAGTAGCGGCGTTCTTAGTCGTTATCTTGGTACTAGTATCGATGCTATTGTTCGTAAAAGCAAGACTCTCTCCTGCTGGGAAAATTACGATTGACATCAACGATGGAGAGAAAATTCTTGAAGTTGATGGTGGAGGAACTTTGTTAAGTACCTTAAGTAATAACGGTATTTTCTTGCCTTCGGCTTGCGGAGGAGGTGGAACATGTGTTCAATGCCTTTGTCACGTTCACGAAGGTGGAGGAGGAATCCTTCCAACGGAAGAACCTCACTTTTCACGTAAAGAGATCGCTGCGAATATGCGCTTGGGATGTCAGGTGAAGGTGAAAGAGAACATGAAAATCGAAGTGGAAGAGGAAGTTCTCGGAATTAAGGAATGGGAAGCAGAAGTAGTTTCGAACTACAATGTGGCAACGTTCATTAAGGAGTTCATCGTTGAGATTCCAGAAGATATGGATTACAAGGCTGGAGGTTATATTCAGATTAAAATCCCGAATTGTGTTGTGAAGTATGAAGATATGGACATCGCAGCGCACCCACAAGATCACCCAGGTGAACCTGATAAGTTCAAGGCTGATTGGGACAAGTTCGGTTTGTGGCCATTAGTAATGAAGAATGATGAAGAAGTTGTTCGTGCTTATTCAATGGCTTCTTACCCTGCAGAAGGACGTAAAGTAATGTTGAATGTTCGTGTAGCTACTCCACCATGGGATCGCGCACGTAACGCTTGGATGAATGTAAATCCTGGTGTGGCATCTTCTTACATCTTCAACTTGAAAGTAGGAGATAAAGCGATTATTTCAGGACCTTATGGTGAGTTCTTTATCAATGATTCAGATGCAGAGATGCTCTACATTGGTGGTGGAGCAGGAATGGCTCCAATGCGTTCTCACTTATATGAATTATTCAAGACGATTAAAACAGGACGTAAAGTAACGTACTGGTATGGTGGTCGATCAAGAGCTGAGTTATTCTATATTCACTACTTCCGTGATCTAGAAAAAGACTTCCCGAATTTCAAATTCTACTTGGTACTTTCTGACGCACTTGAATCAGATAACTGGGTAGATAAGAAAGATATTGATGATCCAGAAGGTGATGGTTTCACTGGATTCGTGCACAATGCGGTAATCAAAGGATACCTTGAGAAACATGAAGCACCAGAAGATATTGAGTTCTACTTCTGTGGACCTCCATTGATGAACCAAGCAGTCCTCAAAATGTGTGACGATTGGGGTGTTCCTGACGAGCAAGTTCGTTTCGATGATTTCGGTGGATAACCAAAGAAAAATAATACAATACAATCCTGTTAGTCAATCGACTGACGGGATTTTTTGTTTTTGATACTAGACGTTTTTAAGATTAGCGTGAGGCAATTCTGGAATGTCTACTTCGTGATAGGAAAGCTTGATTGGGCGCAATACAGATTACCCATTGTAGTTACTTCATGCTCGACCTCTTGTTCGAAAAGGAACTTCTGAAACACCAGAAATGTGAACTCGAAGTACACGTGTGAGTAGTCGGTCGTTGAGAATAAGGACAAAGAATTGGCATTATTCATCCAATGAAAACATGTAGTTCTTTGTATAAGAAACACATGGATCTAACGCAAAAAAGGAGATAGACCTATTTGGCTTACCTCCTTTTCGTTCAATTCACTCACTTCGAGTACTCACTGTGTACCTATTGAAATGTTGAATACAGTTTCCTGAAGAATCATTTTCTTACAATTCAGTAACTGGATTACTTTTTCTTATTGATGTGAAATTCGTCTTTCCCATCACCAGTTCCTTTTTTGTGTTTAACCTCATAATATTTGTAATTCAACAGCATTATGTTAGCCTTCTCGTGGCTTACCTCCTTTCCATCAACGAAGTATTTCGCGTCTGAAGGAAACAACGGTGGTGGCGGCGGAGGTGGAGGGGCCATGCTTTTACCATTTAAATCTTTTGTCGACGGTGGTGCAGGTGGCGGTGGTGGCGGTGGTGGAACCGTGTTCTTAGAGTTTGCATGCTTAGATGAAGGTGGTGCGGGTGGTGCAGGTGGCGGTGGCGGCGGATTTTGACCGTGATCATGAAGAGATGTAGGGCAAGGCATGCTTAGTCCATCGAGTATTTCTTTTTGATCGTGGTCCATCTTCCCATAGATTTCCTTCATTTTTTTAGCATCTGCATCCGATATATTTACTGGTTTTCCATCCTGATGAAAGTTCTCTGAAACAATTTCGACGTATTGTTCAATTTCTTCCGGATTAGCGCCGCTCTGGGCAATTACTGTTTTACCAAACAGGAAGAAGGAAAATGTTAAAACTGCTAATGTTCCGCCCGTTTTAAGAGCCATCCTTTTTTTAGATGTGTGTGTTGTCATCATAATGAATCTATTTTTAGTTGATGTATATGCTAATTTGCTCGTAAACTGATTGGTATGTGAGTTGTGTGAGATAGCTTGAAGTAGGAGCTGTTGATATGATAGAACGTCCATCGTTTCGTTAAGGACGAATTCATCGGCCAGGTATTCATGATTCTCACGTATGCTTTTACTATAGAGATGTATCGCAGGATTAAACCAAAAAATAACCTTCAGTAATTCAACAATCAGTATGTCCAATGAATGGAGTTGGCGCGCATGCGCGGTTTCATGTAATAAAATGATCTCGTCAAAGCGACCATCTTGGTACGCCTCTTTATTGAGAATCACATGCTTGAAAAAGGTTTGAGGTTCTTCATTATCGGAAAGTAATACCAGAGTATAACCTTCCTTTGTTCGGCGTTGTCCTCGAATAACTTTCGTACAAATCTTCCAAAACCCTCGACTGAAATTCACAAAGAAGATTAGCGAAACGACTAAATAGAAGCCCAAAAAGAGATCACTACTATCCCAATACGCTTCTTCTTGCAGGAGAACCTTACCGTCAAACGTGCTTGAAGCTGACACAGGAATTGTTTCTATGGTCCTAGTCGATGTTG
>JBGCDF010000316.1:0-12302 GCA_045105095.1 Crocinitomicaceae bacterium
AAGATTCTCGCTTGCAAAATTTTTATTCAGTACGAACATGTTTCCTGAGGGAGTTTCCACAAGGGCTGGGCATGTTGTTGAGCCAGAGTAACTTGCTTCGATGTAATTATTCGTAGAAGTTCGCTTGATCACTAAGTTCGCGACTCCAATGTATTCTTCGGAGTTATGCAAAATTAATTCACAGGCTATTTGATTCTGCGTGAATGGACTTGCAAAAGTGCCGTTTGAAATGAACGATTCTGTGGCGATGGTCGTATTGGAGAGAGAGCGGGCGAGTCGTGTGATTCCTGCAGTCCCGTTCTGAGCTACATAGGTGATCAGGCTATCGCCTTTTTGTCGGGATCGAGAAACGGCTCTCTTGTATTGTGAATTGAGTGAGAATTCATCAGTAAATGCACCAGAGTTGGGATCAAGTGTTAAGTAATCGATATCCATGGTGGGGCCGCTATCGTATTGCTGAATATTCAGTACGACCTCTCCTGAAGAAGTTGTTCCTACTCCGCTCAGCACGAACCAAGTCGACATATCGAAAGGACTGTGTTCGAACATTCGGTAGTTGTCTGTTTCTCCATTTTCATCAATATCCATGAGCATTACGCGTAATGTGTCATTCGAACTCTCACGAATATTTAGAATAGTTGTTTTGCCATTTGCTTTGAAAATAGATGCATGTCGACCTGTGGGTGTGTTATCTGAGTGCACGGAGCGCGCATACTGTCCAAAAGAATGAAACCCAAAGCAGGCGAAAATGAATAGGAGTATTGATGTTTTCATAATGATTAGATTATTGATCCTTTTTCAATCTAAGTCAAATAGGCATGCAAGATTTCAGAAAAATGAGAACTGTCTGAACCATTGAACGTTCAGTGCTCCTTTCGGAGTGAATGGTTTTTCAAAATCTACTTCAAGAGGCGAATTAGCTCGACTGCCTCCTTTACATCATGTACGCGTAAAATCTTCGCTCCTTTACTCAAGGCGATAGCGTTTAATGCGATGGTTCCATTCAAGGATTCTTCAGGTGTAATTCCCAATTTCTTATAGATCATCGATTTTCGCGAAAGTCCTGCAAGTAAAGGTTTTCCAAATAAATGAAAGGCTTCAAGGTTATGGAGTAATTCATAATTTTGCTCAATCGTTTTTGCAAACCCGAAACCAGGGTCAATAATCACATCGTTCAATCCAGCCTTTTTCAGTCTTTCAATCTTCTCAGAAAAATACAGCGAAATGTCTTTGAACAGATTGTCATACTCAGTATGGGATTGCATGGTTTTCGGAGTGCCGCGCATATGCATCAGAATGTATGCTGTTTGATACTTTGCTGCAACTTCGATGATGTCTGGGTCTATTTCAAATCCGCTCACATCGTTGATAATATTCGCTCCTGCCAGAATAGCTTGTTCGGCAACTTTCGATCGAAAAGTGTCAATGGAAATGGCAACTTCAGGAAACTCTTTATGAATGGCTTCGATAACGGGTACAACTCGCTCCGTTTCTTCCTCGATGGAAATTTCATCTGCTCCAGGTCGTGTTGAATAACCACCAACATCGATTATCGCGGCGCCATGAGTAATCATTTCTCTAGCTTTGTCTAAAGCGTCAAGCGCTGTTTTTTCTCGACTGTCAGCATAGAATGAGTCGGGCGTAGCATTTAAAATTCCCATCACGACAGGAATGCTCAAATCGAGCAATTTATCGCCTAAACGAATGCTGCTAATCGAACCAAAATATGTATCTTCAACGCTTGAATTTTGCATCATACCAAAGATGAATAAAACGAATACCGAATACACAAATGTAATCAATGTTTGTAGAGATCTTTTCTCAAAAAAAACGAGTGATTACGGAACAGCATGGCGAATTTTACGACCGAGCTCACTAACTGACCAATTGTTTATCAAAGCGCAGCGCATTCGAACTGTTCAAGAGACAGGTGAGAACAAAGTGGGTGAAAACATTGAAGATGAGTTCATCGCGATTGTCAACTATTGTATCATGGCGATTATTCAGGTGTGCGAAAAGGATCTGGAGGAGCTCGAGTTGCCAGCGAACCAGGCGGTGTCTTTGTATGAGAAGTATGCTCAAATCGCTTTTGAGTTGATGGAGAAAAAGAATCACGATTATGGCGAAGCGTGGAGAGATATGCGCGTAAGTTCATTGACAGATCTGATCCTCCAAAAAATCCTTCGTGTGAAACAAATCGAAGACAACAACGGTGCTACGTTGGTGAGTGAAGGTATTGATGCCAACTATTACGACATGTTGAATTATGCCGTATTTGCATTGATTCACATGGAAGTAGGACAAAATCAATAATGTGAAGTATATCGCAACGATAGCAGGAAAATCGATGGTGTTTAACATCGCGTTCGTCTTGGTCAATTTGATCGGGTTGAGTTTCCTTGTCTTTGCGAATGTCAAAAGTTCATCAGAGTCCTATGTGCTGTTCACAGCTTTAGGTCTAGGATTAATGATTCTTTCCATCGCTGGATTGGTCATTTTCAAAGGAAGAATGATGATTTCTAGCGTGTCGCGCGTGCTGGTGGGAGGTCTATTCATCGTTTCAGGACTAGTAAAAGCGAATGATCCACTCGGATTTTCATATAAACTGGAAGAGTATTTCGAAGATGGTGCTTTGGCCTATAGAATCAAAGAACTGTTTGGCTCTCCTTCATTTTCATTGGAGTTTCTGATGGATTCAGCACTGGTCTTGAGTGTGATCATCTGTATTGTTGAAATCGTATTGGGAGTCCTCACCATTATCGGAGGAAAGATCAAATTAGTATCATATTTGCTCTTGGGAATGATGTTGTTTTTCACCTTCCTAACCTGGCACACCGCTAATTGTGATCCTCATGCTAAGTTTCTCGATCGTGATACTTACGCGATGTCGGATCCGATAGCGGCGAAAAAGCTCAAGCAAGCTGAAGAGAAAAAAGTCACTATTGTCTCACAGACGTCCTCAGAACTTGTCGTTGATGAAATGAAAAAGACGCAATGTGTCGATGACTGCGGTTGTTTCGGAGATGCCTTGAAAGGTTCTGTTGGAAGGTCACTCACTCCGAATGAGTCTCTTTGGAAGGATTTGATTCTGCTCTATTTTGTAATTTGGATTTTTGTAGCTCAACGGATTATCAAACCGAACACGGTTCAGGAAAACCTGATTTATACGATCAGTTCTATGGTTGTCGTTGTATTCTTCTCTTGGGTGTTTGGATGGTATTTCCCAGTCCTTTTTGGACTGATAGCCATTCTTGGAGCATTATGGATTAGACGAATAGGCGGTAAGTTTTTGGGTAATTATTGGGGCAGTGCTCTTTTGATTACTGTACTTTCAGTATTGCTTGTGACCTTCGTATTGATGTATTCACCTATCAAGGATTACCGGGCATATGCAGTAGGTTCAAACCTCGCAGAGAAAATGAATAATGGTGTTCCGTCTGTCTCACAAAGAGTCATGCAGTACAAGAATAACCAAACAGGCAAGACGCGAACGTATCTAGATTCTTCGAATGAATATTATGATTCCGAAATATGGAAGGAAAAAGAGTGGGAGTTCGTAAAGTGGGTAGAAGAAACCTTGAAAGAGGAGATCCCCGCATCCATTTCAGATTTCGATCCGTTTATCAAAATGGAGCATCTCTCGGATGCCGAAAGACAGTTGGAGTTTGTTCAGGCAAAAATTATTGAAACAAAAGTGAAACGAATTCGCCTAACTACGTTAGAAGATCAAACTACAGAAGAAATAGCATTAAGTGAATTCAATTTAGAGACCTATCCAGCGGAACAATATCAGATTCTTGATACAGTCGAAACGGTGGAGGTGAGTACCGATGATATTGAAATCAAAGAGGATATTCTCAATCAAGAACGGATTGTCCTTCTGGTTTCGAGAAGTCTGGCAGATGCGAACTGGAACGAAATGGCTCGAATCAAAGAGATTGCAACGAAGTGTGAAAAAGAAGGGGTTCCTTTCATTTTACTCGCGAACGCAACCCGAAAAGAAATCGATGCTTTCCGAAAAGATAACAGCTTCGATTGTGCCATTTTCTCAATGGATCAAATCGAGTTGAAAATAATTTCACGTTCGAACCCTGCCATACTAGTGCTGGAAAAGGGTGTTGTGAAAGAAAAGTATTCTCGCAGAACAATTCCAACGGGAAAACGATTTACGGAAATTCATTTAAAAAAGTAAAGCTGAAATGGCTCAAAAAATTGTAGCAGGAAATTGGAAGATGAACCTTTTGTTTGATGAAGGGAAAGTCTTAGTTGATGAAATTCTAGAAGGAAGTCGTCCGTCGGATGTGGACGTGATGGTATTTCCAACTGCGTTGTATGTTCAGTCCCTATCGGAAGCTGCAGGACAAAAAATGTCCGTTGGGGTTCAAAACTTCAGTGCACACCAAAAAGGAGCTTTTACTGGAGAAATGGCTATTTCTCAAGTGAAGAGCGTAGGGGTAAACATCGGTTTGATTGGTCATAGTGAGAGACGGGCGTTATTTGGTGAAACAGATGCTGACCTCAAAGCGAAAGTAGATGCATCCATTCAAAACGACTTTAAATTCATCTTTTGCTGTGGTGAACCCTTGGAGGTGAGAGAGTCTGGAGAAGAATATGATTACGTCAGAAAACAGTTGGAAGCGAGTTTGTTTCACCTATCGGCAGATCAATTGAAGAATGGAATCATTGCATATGAACCTGTTTGGGCGATTGGAACGGGGAAAACAGCAAGCTCGCAGCAGGCAGAGGAAATGCATGCTGAGATCCGTTCATGGATTGCTGAAAAGTACACTGTAGAAATTGCTGACTCAGTTTCGATACTCTACGGAGGAAGTTGCAATGAAAACAACGCACAAGAATTGTTTGCGTGTCCGAATGTGGATGGTGGATTGATTGGAGGGGCTTCGCTTAAAGCGGAATCCTTCTTGAAAATTATAAATGCTTTTTGATGGAATCACTGGATACACTTGAACTAACCCTGAAATTAACACCAAAAGACCCTTGGAGTGAAGTGCTCATCGCTGAGTTGTCAGAATTGGGCTTTGATGGTTTCGTTACAACCGATGAAGGTATTCAGGCGTATGGAAATGCATCGTTGGATTCGGAAAAAGTGATGAACGAATTATCCATTGTAGGTTCAAATGAAGTACAATGTGAATGGGAATCTAAAGTGATTCCTCATCAAAATTGGAATGCGAAATGGGAAGATGATTTCCATCCTGTTTACGTTGAAAATTACGCAACGATTCTAGCACCTTTTCACGATGGGAATCTGGGAAAAGGGATGGTAGTGCGTATTCAGCCCCAAATGTCTTTTGGCACAGGACATCACCAAACAACATGGATGATGACAAAGGCGCTCTTCGAACTGGATTCCATGTCAGATAATGTGCTAGATATGGGAACGGGAACGGGTGTATTAGCAGTGATCGCTGAGAAGCTCGGTGCGAAAAGAATTCTGGCGATCGATATCGAAGAATGGTCTGCCGAAAACGCTCAGGAAAACACCGAACGAAATGATTGCAAAAACATCGAATGTGTTTGGGGAGATCGCGATAAGATTGAAGGACATGAGTTTGGATTAATTATTGCAAACATCAATAAGAACATTTTGAAAGCGCAAATGGAAACGTATGCAAAGGCTCTCTCCCAGAACGGGACATTGCTTCTTAGTGGCTTTTTCTCGACGGATGTGGAGGAATTGGTAACTTTTGCTGCGCCATTTGGTCTTACCTTAGAGAAGCAGTTTAGCAAGGACGAATGGGCTGGACTGCAATTAAGAAAACAATAAACTGAATCAGATGAATCCATTTAAATGGTTGCTTTGCTTGTTAATGCTGACCTCGTATACTGCGTGGTCACAATCATTTCCAAATTCACGAGAAAAATTCGTGAAGGAATTTGAAAAACAACTCAACGAATACGGGAAAGGTGAATTCAGGGATTTCGCAAAGAAGGAGTTTCCTGTCTTGTTGCTCGAAACGTCGAATTTTCCAGATGAGTATTTCAATCGTATGGTGGAAACATGCAATACATTTGAAAGTAAACGTCTAAAGGTTTTCCCAGAAATTTACAATTACGTTTATTCAGTTGCGCAATTCGTTCAAACAGGTCAGTCTAAAGACAGTTATGAAGCATGGCACTCTGCGGTAGATAAGCAACTCGCATCTCGAAACGTTAAGAAGATCAAACAATTCATGGAATTCTCGGCAGGATTTCTTTCGAAAGGGATGATCTCGGAATCTTCCAACTTTGCGTGGTTTTATCTTGGAGGAGATTTTGAAGTGACCTTCGACAAAAAGGTGAACATCAAATTATCAGATGGAAACCTGGTATGTCGAGCTATTAGTAATTCAGGTAAGAACAAGGGCAAATCAGTAGATAGCCTAGTCGTATATGGAACGACAGGAGATTTTGATCCTGTATTGAAAAAATGGGTAGGAAAAGGTGGAAAAATTGACTGGGGAAAGGTCGGTTTGGATAGATCAAAAAACTTCGCTGTTCTTCAGAATTACGATGTTTCATTGAAGTCATCTTCCGTACGTGTTGATACGGTGACCATGACGACTCCCTATTTCGATAAACCAATTAAAGGGTCCCTTTCCGATCGTGCTTTTAAGATTAACCGTGAAGAGGATAAAGTATTCCCACAGTTCTTGTCGTTCGAACGCGAATTAGTCATTGAGGAAGTTGCGCCAAATGTTGATTTCATTGGAGGTTTTTCCATGCAAGGCGCAGACTTTATTGGTTCTGGAACGCCTGCTAAATTGGCAAAAATCACGATCAAAAAGGGTGGAGCTCCGTTCATGGAGACACGCTCACAACAAATTTTAATTTCTTCGAAAAAAGTGAAGGTCGCACGCGGACAATTATCACTGTCCCTAAATTCTGGAGACTCTATCTATCACCCTGGGATTACATTAGATTACGATCTTGCGAAGCAGGAAGTGTTACTCATTCGATCGCGCAAGGGAATTGGTCAGGCTCCGTTTCAGGATTCGTATCACAAGTTAGATATTTATGCACCAAAAATGAGTTGGAAGAATGAGTCGGATATTCTTGCGTTTACCTACGATTTTGGAACAAGTCGTGAACAACGAGCGGCTGTGTTTGAATCTCAGAATTACTTCGATGCTGAATTGTATGACAGACTTCAGGCTCTGGAGTCTACGCATCCTTTAGTCGCTCTTTCGAAGTATTCGTACAAGTTTGACAAACAAGTATTGACGACTGGAGAAGCGGCTTCCGCGCTCGGAAAAATAATCGAACAAGCTGAATCCACGCTAATTAACCTATCTAGTCTTGGATTCATTAGCTACGATTCAGACTTGAATACTGTAACGATCAATCCAAAATTGGAGACATTCGTTCGGGCTAAGGTGGGAAAAATTGATTATGATAATATCATTTTTACATCAGATTTAAGAGAAAAGAAACTCAAAGGATACTCACCTGAACAAATAGAGAAAGATCCGTACCTCAAAGATTTAGATCAACTCTTCAAGCAACAAAATGAGGAAAGAAGGCTGATGAAGAATTTTGGAGAGATAAATCTTGCAACATTGGAGCTCGATTTGGAAGCAGTCGATCGAGTGTTGATTTCATCAAATAAAAATGCGGTAGTCTTTCCTGATAATGGAAAGGTAAAAGTGCAGCAAAACCGTGATTTCGTCTATGCAGGATGGACAAACGCAGGAAAGCTGGAAGTGAACGCGAAATTGGCTTCTTTCGAGTACGATGCGTTTAAAATTAAGCTTCAAAAGACGGAAGAAAGTTTGTTCAGAGTGCGTCCAATGGATAAAACGCACGGGACGAAAGGAATTGCAATGGAGAGTTCGCTAAATGGATTAACAGGAGAAATCTTCATCGATGCGGCGGATAATCGATCAGGAAACCAAAAAAAGGATGAATATCCTAAGCTATCGGCGGTGAACAGTTCTAAGATCTTCTACGACTCGAAAGATATCTACAGAGGAGTATACGATAGTACGCGTTTCTATTATACTGTTGATCCCTTCGATAAAGATAGTTTGAATAGTTTCAGCGAAAGAAATTTCCGTCTCAAAGGGGAATTAGTTTCAGCAGGGATTTTCCCAAAGATTCGTCAGGATGTGCAAATCATGCCGGATTATTCCTTTGGATTCTCCATGAATACACCTAAAGGTGGTTACCAGTTCTATGGAACGGAAGCGAAATACGACAATAAAATTGTTCTTTCGAATAACGGTCTGCAAGGATCTGGAACGATCAATTTTGTTCACTCTACCTCGAAGTCGAATATTTTGAGCTTCCTACCAGATTCCACAATTGGATACGCTCAATTTGAGAACAAGAAAATGGAAAACGGGGTGAAGTTTCCAGATGTAACAGGGGAGAAAACGTATATTTCTTATGTTCCAAAACAGAACGTGTTGAAGGCAGCATCTACACCGCAAAGTGATTTAGTATTCTTTGATAAAGAGGCTACTTTACGCGGAATGGTAACCGTGCGTCCAGAAGGAATGAATGGAAAAGGACTGATGACGTTCAAAAATGCCAACCTCATTTCAGATAATTTCAAATACACCCATTCGGATGTTGATGCAGATACCTCGGCGTTTAGACTGAGGAACGAGAGTGAAGACGTCACCGAGAATGCCTTAGCCTTCAAGTCCGACAACGTGAAATCCCATGTTTCGTTTAAGGATAGAATTGGAGAATTTTACTCAAATGAGGGAGAGTCAACAGTGGATTTCCCTGTCAATCAGTACATGGCGAAAATGGATCAATTCAAGTGGTACATGGACGAATTGATCATCGACATGGAGAAAAAAGAAGATGCTGATGTAAGTATTGAGGCAGGTGTGGATTTAGCAGGATCAAACTTCTTCTCCACACATCCAAAACAGGATTCTCTGAATTTCCGTGCGCCAAGAGCACGTTTCGATGCGAAGAAGAAAGCAATCTTCTGTAGTAAAATTGAATACATTGATATTGCCGATGCTCGAATTTCTCCGGATAGCATGAAAATCGTCATTCGCAAAAAGGCGAAAATGGACCCACTGTTGAATGCGAATATTGTGGCAAACTACGTAACGAAGTACCACAAGTTTGAGCGTGCAAGTGTTCAGATTACGGCGCGCAGAGCTTATTCAGCGGAAGGATTCTATCCATACTACGACGTGGATAGCAATGTGACCTACATTGAAATGAAAGACATCGGATTGGATACTTCATACCAAACCCGCGCATCAGGAAAGGTATTGGCCGAACAAGATTTCAAATTGAGTAAAGAATTCGATTACTATGGTGATGTTTCCATTCGTGCATCGAATCCGCTAATTGCCTTTGCAGGAGCAACAAGAATTAATCACAGCTGTGATAAGTTCGACCGAAACTGGATGGCGTTTAAGTCAGAAATTGATCCAAAGAACATCCAGATTCCAGTAGTGAGCGAGATGAAAGATTTGGAAGGAAATCCGATTTCAGCCGGAATTGTCTGGAGAGATTCACCGATTCTGGATAGCATAGAATTGTATCCGACGTTCTTGTCGACACTCGTAAATCCGAAAGATCCTATTGTAATGACATCTAGTGGTTACTTGCAATATGATGCTGGATCAAAAGAATTCCAGATTGCTTCACGTGACAAATTGGTCAACAGAGGTGAAAAAGGAAATTACATCGCACTTCACACGGAAAGTTGTTCAATGAACGGAGATGGTGTGATCGATTTGGGAATGGATTTCGGAGATGTTGAAGTTGAATCGGTTGGAATTGTGAATTACAATCAGACTTCAGGTAAAACGGAAATGAACATGACTACGCGATTCAATATGCCTGTCGATAAAGGAGCACTACAAGATGTTGCTGAGCGAATCAATGCACTGGAAGGTATGCAACCGATGGACTTTAGTTCAACGACGATTGAAAATGCAGTCGTAGAATGGGATGGATTAGCGGAAGCCGATAAATTCAAGGAAGAGTTCGTGCAGGAAGGAAAAGTGAAGAAACTCCCTGATGGATTGAAAAATACGATGACGTTTACAGGAATCCGTTTGAGCTCTTATAACAGCAAACGAAATGATGAACGTGGTTTGATTACAAATGTGGAATCAGCGGTGTTGGTGAGTATGTACGGTGAACCCGTGATGAAGTATGTTCCACTTAGAGCCTTCTTTCAACAGACATATTCTGGCTTGAAAAGCGATCGTTTCATGATTTCGATGAGTATTCCAGCAGGACCTGATTACTTCTTCCATTACAAAATGGATGGAAAGAAAGATGGGATGTTGAGTATCATCACAGGAGACGGTGAGTTTAGTGGTGTAATCAATGCAATCAAGGAAGACAAACGAAAAAAGCGTAATTTCAACTATAAAATATCAACAGATACTATCTTTAAAGCGCAATTTATGCGTCTATTTGAAGAATAAACTCCCGAACTTGATTAATACTACTGGAGGTGAACCTTTTTGGGAGATAAGCGTACTTTAAAACGTGAGTAATGGATATGAAGTCTGAAGACGCTGTTCGGATCCGTTAATCACGTTTAAATACTATGAATTCGCTTTAGTGCGAAGCAGTTAGTGAGATTGAAAAGACATATCCTCAATGTTCTTTGTCTCCTCCTCGCAGCCTTTTCAAGTTGGGCGCAGATGTCCGAGGATGAGATTAAGAAAAATGCCGATAAACTCTTCGAAAAAGAAGCGTACATCGAAGCAACGCCCCTTTATTTGCAATTACTGAACCTGTATCCGACGGATCCGGAGATGAACTTTAAGTACGGAACGTGCAGTTTATTCAATGATGACAAGGAGAAAAGAGACGCCATCAAATTTTTAAATGTAGCGACCAAATCATCTACGATTGACCCCAGAGCGTTTTATTTCAAAGGAAAGGCACTTCATTTGAATTATCAGTTCGATGAAGCGAAGAAATTCTACAAATTATATCAAAGCAAGCGCACGGGGAGAGACGATCGCTACAATGTAGATCGCGAAATTGAAATGTGTCAGAACGGGAAGAAATTGATGATCCAATTCACCGACATCATCGTTTCGGAGAAGACTCAAATTGAGGACGATAAGTTTTTTCGCCTATATAAGGACATGCAGAGCATCGGTGGTGATATTCTCGTAACGGAGCGCTTCCAAAGTAAAATAGATAAAAAGCGCGGACACATCCCGATTGTTCATTATCCAAAGGATGCCAAGGCAGTATATTATTCCAGCTACGGAGATAATGGAAGAACGGGATTGGACATCTATGTCCGTAAGAGGTTACCCGATAATTCCTGGGGAGATCCGTATCGCTTGCCAGGGGAGATCAATACTGAGTACGATGAAGATTTCCCGTATTTGCACCCGAATGGCCGTTACCTTTATTTTAGTTCGAAAGGACATAATTCGATGGGTGGGTTTGATGTCTTTATGGCGCGAATGAATCCTGATATCAATCAATTTCAGGCCGTTGAAAATGTGGATTTCGCGATTAGTTCTCCTGATGATGATTTATTCTACATAGTAGATGCGGATTTCCAAAATGCCTACTTTGCTTCATCTCGACAGAGTGAGGAAGGAAAACTACATGTTTACCGCGTAAAAGTCGTGCGTATTCCTGTTCAGGAAATTATCGTGATGGGGGAATTCGTCTCAGAAATCAACCCTGACAATAAAAAAATGACGATTGACATCGCTTCGAATAAGACAGGATCGGATGTTGGAAGAATCGCTTCAAACAAAACTGGAAAATACTCCTTCGTTTTCCCAAAGGGAGGAAAATACGACCTCACAATAAAAATTGAAGGACTTGAACCAGTCGTTCAGACCATTGATTTGCCGTTTTTGGATGAGTTTCGTCCACTTAAACAGAAGATCGTCCATTACATGGATAACGGGCAGGAAAAGGTCAAGATTATTGATCTATTTGATGAATCGGTGGACGGTGGAGAAGAGCTGGTTGCGCAAGTTTTGAGAGAGAAGTCCAGTTTGGAAGTCAATATTGATGAGTTTGATGATGAAGAATTAAAGCGCATTGAGTTAGAGGCTAGAAAAGCCGAAATTTTGGCGGAACTTGGATTCAACGGTATGAGCATTCGTGAGGTTCAGAACCAGTTGAGTGAACTAGCTACTGCGGATACAAAGAAAGCAGAAGATGTTCAAAAACTGAATACTGGAATTTCCGAAGCGTACATTTCACTTTCTGAGGAAATAGATGACTTAACTGCTCAACGAGATGGACTCATCACTCAAGCTGAACTAGCGTCGGATCCAGCTGAGAAATACAAAGCCTTAATTGAGGCGCAACGACTAGATGTCGAGCGA
>JBGCDF010000317.1:0-19238 GCA_045105095.1 Crocinitomicaceae bacterium
TATCGGACTATCGGACTATCGGACTATCGGACTATCGGACTATCGGACTATCGGACTATCGGACTATCGGATTATCGGACTATCGGACAAAAAACAGCACTGACCTTAAAAAAGCCAATGCCGTTATGAAATCATAAAGAAAAGTGAGATGTTATTTAACCACAATCTTTTCTATCTGTTCATTTTTTCCATTTACTAATTTGATTAAATAAATGCCCTTTGAATACGAATCAATTGAGAAATCTTTTGTGTTCTTAAATGAACCACTTTCTATCTTTTCTCCTAAAATACTTGTTATGGTATACGAAGTAGATAGGTCTTCTTCATTTGATGATTGAACAGTAAAGTTTCCGTTGTTAGGGTTTGGGTAAACACTGTATTGAGTTGGACTTTGCTCTTGAACAATAGTTGGAGAGTTCAGAGATTTACAATCAATTAAGTGTACAGTTACCTGGGTATAATTTTCGACACATGTTCCAACTTTGAGAGTATAGGTAACCGAAGTTATTCCTGAAGTCCACGCCCAAGCAGGTACGTTTACATAAGCGATACAGCTATTTGGGTTAATCAGCCAGTCCAAGGCAAAAGCAGGTTCCGCAGACCATTCATATGAGAGCCCTGAACAGTCTAAACCAATTGCAGGAAACGGGAATGGTTTACAATCTTCGATGTAAATATCTTCTCCGGCATTTGCATAAGGAGGAGTGGCAGAGTTACAATGATTAGGAATTATTTGAGCAACAAAAAAGTCATTTAGACCATTAAACTCCGTTGAGAAACCAGGCTCTAAACTGATCGTTTCTCCAGCGATATAATCAACCTGACTTCCGTTTACTAATTTCACGTCACCATCGGAATCAGGTAAGCCTACGTCCTTTCCAGAATATATGTGATACCCTGCAAGTTCATCTTCATTTGAAGAGTACACTTTGTCTTCAATCCACACTGAAGGGAAACAAGCTGGATCAGCTTCGGTGACACTTACGTCATCAACAAATAAGTATAAACTATTTCCAGGTAAACTAGAGTCTAATTCCACGTAGGCTCTCGGGCCACTTGTGAAGGTACCAATGGTGACGTACTTTTCACCTCCATTGGCCGTTATGGTGCCGCTGACAAGGGTCCACGTATCTCCAATAATATTACTCGTAGGATTGTAAACGGTTGTGGTCATTTGTGAAGGTGTCAATGTTATTGGGTCTCCTGATTCACCTGTAAAATTCAGAGGAGAAGAGGAAACGTTAATCGCTAGGCCGCTTGTACCATATCTTTCGGTGTCGTCCATTTTAGCCCAGAAACTTAGAACGTACTCTCTTCCTGGTTCCAGAATGTGGCATAGTTCTCCTTGAACGTATTCATAGTATCCATCGGGTGAAGGCAACCATCTTGTGTGTGGATAAAACCGAGCATAAGCATTTCCACTATGGGGAGGAAAACTGGCAACTTTTGTCGCCGCCGGAGCACCCAAACATGAATTCGTGTAATCAGGGGTTGAAGTAGTTGGGTTTGACCAATTTGTCACGGTTACAGAGCTCAGCTTCACATAATCATTTATTGAAGTGGGACAACCATCGATGTCTTCAAAACTCGGATTATGTACATAGTTTTGACTGAATGCAAGAGTTGAAAATAGTAGCAGAAACACTACCAAAATAGAATGTTTCATGATACTAGTGGTTTTGATTTTCCTTGAGTTCTTCCACTTGTTTTTGCAAGTCTATGACGTAGAGAGTGAGTTCTTCGATTTTTTCGAGAAGTTTTGCATCCATTTCTCCTAAGTCGACACCTTGTTCTTCTACTTCGCTTGAACTAGGGATGCCTGGTAGGTGATTGTTAGTACTGATATATTGCTCCAAATCATTGATTGGCATCAATTTATACTCTGGCGTGAACACATAATCGGCCCAGATACCAGAACCAATATCAACTTTAATCTTTTGCGTTCGAATACCTTTTTTTACGAAAAGGCGATACTCTTCACAATCTGTACAACCGCTAAAATCAAAGGTGTTTCCAATGAGCATTGTTGCCCGATTTACCCAAAATTTGCCGTCTTTATGGCTGTTGAATTCAAGGATATTTCCGTAACCTCCTACGAAGTTATGGTAGGCTGTGATATCCCAATTTGGATTTTGCGTAGGGTCTAAAAATTGAATTCTTGAGCGCTGACTCCATCCCGTTGGAACAAAGGATATTCCCTGATCATCATTTGTTACAATGTGTAATCTATCTGAAGGGAAAGAAGTTCCAAGTCCGACATTTACACTCGGACAATGCACAAATAACTTGTTTGCCCCAGGAGTCCATGTAGGAGAAGCAATAACAGGAGGGCAAAATAAGGGCTCTTGACTAAAAGCTGCCGCAGAAAAGAGCAACATGAATAAAAGATTAAGAATTTTCATAACAATGATTTTATGGGTTAAGTGAATAAATTTCGATACCACAAAGTTCCGTTGATAAGCGTGAAACGCGGTCAACGTATGTAATGAAAAAAGCAATCGGTGTAATGAAAAGCTGGCAACTAGCTGACTAACAAGGAGTGACTGTATTTACTTTTGAGAGTGAGTTTTTCTGTAGTTTGATGGCGTCATTTCGAACTGTTCTTTAAATACTTTATTGAAGGCCTGTCGACTATTGAATCCTGCCATTTCAGAAATCTCAATCATGGAAAGTCGGTCGTCTAATAAGTATTCAGCCGCCTTTTTCAATTTGATGGATCGAATAAACTGTGAAGCACTCAACCCAGTTAGTGATTTCATTTTTTGATGAACGCTGTTTCGGTTTAAGGACAGCTCTCGACAGAACAATTCAACGGTGAAGTCGGCATTTAGCAGGTTTTGATGAACAACGTCAGTAGCTTTTATCAAAAATTCTTTATCGAGCTTGTTAGAGGTAAAGTCTTCAGCTTGAAGAAATACGTTTTTCGAAAAACGTTCCCTCAGAAGATCTCGTTGTTGCAGTAGGTTCTTGACACGAACGATGAGTTCTTTTGGGCTAAATGGCTTTGTGAGATAATCGTCTGCTCCCGATTCAAGCCCTTCCACTTTTCCTTGATGAGTAGATTTGGCTGTTAACAGAACGATAGGAATGTGGCTAGTTGCTAGTTCTTCTTTTAATTCTTTGGTCAACTCAATTCCTTCCATTACGGGCATCATAATATCACTTATGATTAGATCTGGTTGGAGTTCCTTTGCAGCTTCCAAGCCTTCAAGCCCATTATCGGCAAAAGCAAGGTGATAGGAGGCAGAAAGAATATCTCTGAGTAAATTTTGAATTTCATAATTGTCCTCTACGATAAGGATGGTTTTGTCTTTCTTTTCGTCGAGAGTTGATTCACCTTCGATTTCAGAAGCAAGACTTTCCATTTTAGGTTTTTCGACGCCCTCAAAGGAGGTTGGAATAGTGAACGAGAACAGGACGCCTTCGTTCGTATTGTTTACCTCGATAGAGCCTTTGTGTAGAGAGATGATTTCCTTACACAAGGACAGACCGATTCCATAACCGGAGTATTGTTCTTGTTCTCCACGTGCGTAGCGATCAAAAATAACCGGCAAAAAGTCTTCGTCAATTTGATTTCCGCGATTAAACAGTTGAACATTTAATTCATCCTCTTGTTTATTCGGGAGAACGGATAAAATCACACTTCCTCCTGATGGCGTGTGATGAAAAGCGTTCTTCAGTAGGTTATTGAGTACGATTCGAAGTCTGTGTTCGTCGGCAACAATAGCGAAATCTTCCTCATCCATCTCAATCGAGAAGTCAATATTTTTTTGTGTGTATAAGTCTGAAAAGTTTGCTTTTATCTTGTAGATAAATGAGAAAAATGAAATGGAAGAGGAGGACAGAGATACATTCCCTGCGTCAAGCTTGGCCAATTCTAACATTTCGTCAACCATCACCAGTAATTGATCCGTATTATTTTGAATGTTATTTAGGGTAACAGTATCTTTTTCGTTGGCGGTTTTCATCAAACCTTCTACGGGAGCTTGAATGAGTGTTAAAGGTGTTCGAAATTCATGGGAAATGTTCGCGAATAGTCGATTTTTCAGTTCCACAAGACGTTTAGATTCTTGAGCACGAACTTCAGCCAATTGACTCTCTTTTTCTAAGGTGATGTTTTTTAATCGCTGTTTTTCCTTCGAGTCCTTGATCCTTTTGTAGATCGAAAAGAAAATAATAATGGAGAGAACAAGGAAGATACTCAAGAAAACGATAAACAATTGTCGAGTGTAGAGCTTATTCGTTTGGCTGCTTAATTTGTTCTTCTGTTTAAGCCGATCATTTTCGGACTCTTGAATTTCCAATTCCTTTTGAGAGAGTTTAAAGTCAGATTGAAGACGTTCAAGTTTTAGTAAGTCCTGTTTTTCATCGATCTTTTTTCGAACTTCTAGCGCTTTAAGGCTATTGGTGTGTGCTCTTCGATAATCTCCTTTGTTTGCATAAAGTTTGGCCAAGTAGATATGCGCCTCATAATGAGTTTCACTTGCTTCGTTACTGTTTGCTGTCTCAAGGAATTGATTGAATGCCTGTATGGCAGTGCTTTCATCCCCTAGGTGAAAAAACAGTTCAGCTTTTCCAAAACTAAAAACATCGAGTCGATTTAAATCTTTAGCACCGTAATGGGATAGAATATAGTCGTATTGACTTTTGGCCTTTTGAATACTATCAACCCGAATAAGTGTATTCAAAATGGTTACATCATTCACAACAGTAGCCCCAGTAGAAAAGTCTTCTCCGATTTTTTTTGCTTTGTAGAGATACTCAAGCGCTTCCGCGTATTTCTTTTGCTCCTCTTTGGTTTGTGACATGTTTACGTGAAGAATGAATTTCACCCGCCTGTACACCGGATTATCTTCCTTTCCATTCGCCCATTTCAGCATCCTATTCAAGACTTCTTCGGATTCTTCATATCGTCCGACCTGACTATATAAAGACCCTAATAGGCGACTTGTTGAATAGGTGGAAAATTCGAGGTTCTTCGATCTTCCTATAGAAAGGGCTTTCTGAAGGATAGTAATTGCCTGAGAGTTTTCATTTTTAATAATATACGCTAGCCCGAGCATGTTAAGTATGTCCACCATTCTATTCTCGAAATTGAAATCTTGACTTAATTTGAGCGCTTTTGTAGCATATACAATGCAAGAATCGATTTCGTTAGACCTTTTAAAAGCGGATGCTACTCGGAAGTTGAACACTAAATTATACGTGTTTTCCCCAAGTACTTTATTCTCTCGAAGAAAGAGCCCCATATAATGCTTTAATGAGTCCGTTTTGCGATAAATCGAATGAGAGGCTAATAGATAATTATAGGATGACAGAAGAAGATCTTTTCGGCCAAGCTTTTTGGCGACTCTTATGGAGTGCCTGAAAGAGTCAATCGATGAGGCTCCCCCAATAGTGGGAAGGGTACTATACATGCGAATTTCGCTCAGTAAAACAGGATCTTTGGAAAACGACGCATAGTAGCGAGCTGAATCAAGGAGGTGAACGTCTTGCTCCCATCGGTCTTGTGGATTTCTGAGCTTCATTCGATGGAAATAGAGCAACGCAAGCGCCTTGTGATTATTTGACGGCTTGACTTTCGCTATTAGTTTGTCCATTTTGGCGATTAAACCGTTATTTCCGTTCTTAGCATTGAGGGCTTCAATTTTTAATACGCTTGCTTTCGCAAAATCCAGGACCTTATCATTCTTTTCAAACCACTCTATTTGATCATCCAGTTCTTCAAATAAATTATAGTAGCAGCCTCGCTTCGCAAATTTAATTTTGCTGATGAGAAATTTACTTTTCTCTGTTCCGTAAGCGTAGTTCTGTTTAACGGAAAGAGAAGATGCCTTTTTTGAATAGTACTCTGCTTTAGATAAATCAAATCCCATGTATCCTTCCGCAATGCGCAGGGTACTTCTGATTCGTTGTTTTCCTTTTTTGCTTGGTAGTTCTTTCAACGCTTCATTGAGCTGTCTTTGAGAGTAGATTTGACCTTGCACACTGAATGAAAGAACAAAAATGAGCAAAGCGAAAAGGATAGTGTTGAATAGTTTCATCGTGCTCCAAAGTAAACAAAACTTCCCCAGAAATTAGTACACGAATTTTGATTTAAACTTGGAATTATTTGACCGGAAATCACTTCCTCGTTCTTCGAATCCAAGCAGGCAATACAATCGCTCCGATAAATAGGTAAGGAAAGTAAGAAATCAACCTCCATAAGATGGCCATTCCGGCGAGAAGAATTGCGGTAGCACCAAAATCACCTAATAGTTCGCCGAAAGCGTATTCCGCTACGCCGCTTCCCCCTGGAGTTGGTGTTACCAACATGAAAAGCCATAAAACGAGTTGTTTTCCGAGGATTTTAATGTTCTCGATGAAACCAAGGTCGAGAAAGGCGTTCAAAATAGCGTTGATCACTAAATAGCGCGAAATCCAGCTACCGAAGGTCGCCAAATAGACTTTGATCCAATGCGAGCGTTTTTCTTCTTTGAATTCTTCAGATGCCAATTCGATGTCTTTACCCCATTCTTTCGCGATAAAGCTCCAGCGCTTCAGAAAGGGTAGACGGAAAATAAACAATAAGAAACGTGTGGCTAGTTTTGGATACCAGAAAATCGTAAGATAGAGAAGTAGTGTTACAGAGAAAATGATGGCATATCCACCCCAAAACCACCAAACGAGTGCTTCCGATCCATTAGCAGGGAACAACTCGCTGTGATGTATGAACAGAAAGACGAATGGAATCATCAATACATAGAACAGATTGTCCATGAAGGCCGTAATGATCACAATGGCCGTTGCTTTCCCGAAGGGAATAGTCTCCCGATTCAGAATAAACATCGCGACAGCCGCTCCACCGACAACGCCCGGAGAGAGAGCAGAGGCAAATTCCCAAATCATGATGACGTAAAACGCCGCTTTCCAGCTCAGCTTGTTTTTCGTGAGTAAGCGGATGCGAACCATGTAAAAGAAATCCCTCCCAACCATGAATAAGATGGCCCCAGCCAGCCACCACCAAGTAGAACTTGACCATTCAATTTGATCGAGCGCATCGGAAACGGTTTGTTGAGCGTAGTTTCCCTTTGTAGAAGGCTTGAAATCACCAATGTCGTGAACATCAATTTCCGAATTTTCATTGGAGTCTACCCATACATGTGTACCCGCGCCTGCTTCGACTTCCACAAAATTGACTTGAGAAACGGCTCTGTATAACATCCAACCTGATATCAACAAACCAATGGCAATTGCCAGCACAATTTTCCAGCCACTAAATGCCGATTTCAACGGGGATTTCATACTCGTTTCATTCTTCTGTTTCTTCAGAACCCTCGGGAATTAGCTCAACTTCTACCTCCCAGTTTGCGCGAACTTTTGTTGGGCTCGAGTATTGATCGATTTGTTCGGGCAGTCGATATTCTACTAAGTCTCCAGTGTCCCACTTACCGTTTTTATTGACGTCGTGAATCACCTTGAATGTATAATCACCGGGAGAAAGTTCAGGTATCAATAGACGTTCTGAACTTGGCTCAACAGGTATCTCTCTTAGCAGCTTACTACTTTTGAGAACCTGAATAATAATCGACTTCGAATATGAACTCACATCCACAGAAAGAACACCGTATTTCTTTGATGAGTTTAACTTCATCACACCGCTAAAAACCGATGAGGTTCCAGTGTTTGTAGTGATGGCTTCTTTGTCAAATTCGATGTTCACTTCTTGACTAGACCCTCGCTCAACATCAAACGTGATGATGTTTTTGGAAAAACGCATGTTTAAGGAAAGAAGCGTTGAGTCTTCCGTTCGCATAATTCGAATCAAGCTAGTGTCTACAAATTGAATAATATCGTTTACCTCAAACGAAAATGCTTCACTAGGAGCGAAGGTATTCGCAGCTTGAGTAGAAGAAATACGAACAGGCCCTTTCTTTTTTGAATCCAGTAGTCGGTAAGTGGTGGTGTCTGAGAATGAATTGGTAGATAGCGCGATTTTTCCAGAAGTCAGTTGGGTTGGATCAACGAAAACACTCAACTTTGAATCTTCTTTGAGGTGATATTGATTGGAGTCGATGATGACGCCATCAATGGAAACTTCAGGATTGTTAATCTCTGTATTCGTTTCGATAACAAATGTTGCTGGTGCTTCAAATTCGGCAGAGACGATGGCTGGTTTGGGAAGCGGTGAGAACATTCTGATGGGCTCTTCTAAAAATCCGGATGAATCAATTGTAATGAGCGAATCTTCTAAAAACCCCAGTTCTTCGCCTTCCTGAGCCAATAGATCATTGTTTTCATCCTTAAACGCGATGATCTTGTATGTTCCAGGTCGTAGATACGTCAATGTCGCTTTTCCCGCACGACTGGTTTGAGCGAAGTTCACAAGTGTGCCCGAAGCGGGATCGTAAAGAGCAACAACTGATTCTTCAATAGGGGAATTGGTGAAGGCATCAACAACAGAAACAGAATAGTTCGTGGAATCAAGTGTGCTTCCCGTAGAAAAAACGTACTGCATAATTGAGTCGTTTCGCTCGGATAAATCCCTTACTGTATTATTGAGGTAGATGGCGTATGTTGTGTTTGGCTGCAATTCTTCTTCCCACTCTAACGTAAGTGTTTTTCCCTTCATAGTCGCATTAACCGTTGCGTGTGGCGGGACCATTTGAATCGATGTAGTAGGGCTAGAAAGCGTGAAGTATTCATCGAAAGGGATGATTACCTTGTTGCCCGAAAAGTTCACACTCGCATTAGGAGGACTCACTTTTTCAGTAATGGGTTTGGGTGCGCTTTCATCTTTTTCACCACCCGTAATGGAGCCCACCTGAGCGCAACTGGCGAGGATGAAAAACGAAAGGAAAATCAGATAACTGTAACGAGCCATGAACACAATTGATTCAGATGCGTAGCATCAACACTGTCAAAAGTAGCGATTTCGTCACTATCAATGTCCAGCACGCCCATTACTTCACCATTTTTAACGAGTGGAACCACAATTTCACTCTTGGATAAGGCACTACACGAAATGTGTCCTGGAAATTGCTCGACATCATCAACTACGATGGTTTCTGCTCGCTCCCAACTTGAGCCGCACACGCCTTTTCCTTTTTGAATGCGCGTACAGGCAATGGGTCCCTGGAATGGGCCGAGGACTAATTCATCTTGTTTGACGAGGTAAAATCCTACCCAGAAAAAACCAAAAGCTTCTTTGATTGCAGCAGAAACGTTGGCTAGGTTGGCAACAAGATCTGTTTCACCCCCAACCAATGCTTGAATTTGAGGGAGTAGCCCTTCATATTTCGTGGCTTTATCACCTTCAATCGTCACTAAATCCTCTGCCATAACTAGGTTTTATACAAAAGTCTTTTTTTTGTTTGGAAAGTCCAATTTTTCGCTAACTTAAATAAGAAAACGATACATCAACCGATAGATTTCACCTTATGTTAGACAGAATACCAGTAGAGAAAGTTCTCTTTTTAGACATTGAAACAGTGCCTCAAACCTACCAATTTGGGGACTTAGAAGATAAAACACGCGAATTGTTCCAAGCGAAAACGCGTTTTCAGCAGAATGCCGAGAAGAGCTTTGAGCAATTATATGATGAGCGAGGAGGAATTTTCGCCGAGTTTGGAAAAATTGTGTGCATTTCAGTGGGTTTTGTCACTTCGAACTCAATGGGGAAACAGATCCGCATGAAATCATTCTATCACGACGATGAAGAAACGCTACTGAAACAATTCAAGTCATTACTGGATGAGCATTACAGTGCGCCGAACAGCATTTTGTGTGGGCATAATGCAAAGGAATTTGACTTTCCATACATCTGCCGAAGAATGCTGATCAACGGAATGAAATTACCGAATACGCTCAATATAGCGGGAAAAAAACCGTGGGAAATCAACCATCTCGATACGATGGAGCTGTGGAAATTTGGTGATTTTAAAGCGTATACGTCGCTGGCACTATTGTGTCATGTTTTTGAAATTCCAACACCGAAGGACGATATTTCTGGAGCGGATGTAGCGCGTGTTTATTACGAAGAAAAGGATCTCGAGCGGATCAAAGTGTATTGTGAAAAAGATGTTGTGGCACTCATTCAGTTATTTTTGAAAATGACGGGTCATGGTTTGGTAGGGGAGAGTGAGATACACTATTCGTAAGCGGAGCTTAGTGCTTGAGAGCTTGGATAATTAACGTCCATTGTTTACTAACGCATAAATTGTCCTACCTTTGATAGTATCAAATGATAGTACCAAGAAATGAAACCTCCGTATCAAGTTACTCCAGAAATAATAGCGTTAATCGTGTCCATTTCAGAAAAGATAGGTCAGATAAATGCCAACTTTCTGACTAAGCCTTCACCAAAACTAAGGAAGGAAAACAGAATTAAAACGATTCATTCCTCTTTAAGCATAGAAGGAAACACTTTAACAGAAGAGCAAATCACAGCCCTGTTAGAAGATAAAAGAGTGATAGGTCCAGCTAAGGATGTTTCTGAAGTTCTAAATGCAATTAAAGCATATGAGCATCTTCACAATTTTGCACCGAGCTCAAAACAATCGTTTTTAGACGCTCACAAAATGTTAATGTCGGGTTTGATAGGTAGCGCTGGAGAGTATCGAACAGGCGGGGTAGGAATAGTTGCTGGGGACAAAGTAACTCACATGGCACCACCAGCCGAAAATGTTCCTCACCTAATGAATGACTTGTTTGATTACCTTAAGTCTCAAGAAGAAATTGCATTAATTAAAAGCTGTGTTTTCCATTATGAGATGGAATTTATTCACCCGTTCATTGACGGGAATGGACGAATGGGGAGGCTGTGGCAAACACTTATTCTTATGGCTGAATACCCAGTGTTTGAATTCGTGCCATTTGAAAATATGATACACAAAACACAGAAGGATTATTATCGTGCATTATCGAATAGTGACAAAGCAGGAAACTCGACTCCATTTATTGAATACATGCTTGGCGTTATTGACAAGTCTCTCTATCTGGTTTTGGATTTTAAAAGTCACACAATGACCGCAGAGGATCGTTTGACCTATTTTTCTGAAATTACGGAAACCTATTTTAGTCGTAAAGACTACATGAATGTATTCAAAAACATTTCTTCCGCAACAGCAAGTCGCGATTTGAAATTAGGAGTAGGTCTTGGTATTTTTGAAAAAGAAGGGGATAAAACTAAGACGATTTACAAACTGAAAGAGTAGCCAAAATGGTATTGTTAAAGACCGAAACGTTTGATAACTCAGATTAGGAATCATACCAATAAACTTCAGCTCCACACTCCTCCAACTGCTTATTATAACTAACGATTTCTACCGTTTTCGTTTCTTCACCATAAGAGGAAACATTGCCAATGTAAAATGTCTCAAAGACATCTGATCCATCATCATAAAAATAGCCGACATCCAATTCAGTATCGTAGGCCGTTCCTTTTCCCGAGTTCGTAATGTGAAATTGAACCGTATACTTATATCTATTGACAACGTACTGTTCCACTTGTCCTGTCCACGTAGATGGATCATTTATATCAAAGTCTGGCTGATTGAATATAACGACGTAGCCAGGGAGGTCAAGGTATGGAGTATGGTCGGTTTGTGTAATAAAAATGGAATTTACACTTAAACTCCCAGGTGGTTCATAATTTTTTTGACAGCCATAACCCAGAAAAAGAAGAGTCAGAACGGAAGTAATCAGCAGGGATTTTTTCAGGTGTAAAAATGCTTTCATAGTGATGTGTTCTTAAATAGGGTAGATCATTTATTCAAGTTGGTGCAAAAATTGCACCATGTTTAATGTTAATGGAAGATTACTTCCAAAACTTAAGACGAAATGAATAATGGTAATAACATTTTAACACGTAGTTTTCGTTGCTCCGTGCAAAAGGACGTATCTTTAAGATCTACGAATATTACTACTAAATGAAATTAGCTACTCTTTTTGTGTTCTTATCTTCGATTTGCCTTGGGCAAGTTGAAACTCCCAAGATCAAGAACATTAATCAAACAATTGATTCGCTAGATCAAGTCAGGACAAAATTGCTTGCGGAATTGGAGGTGTTGAAACTCGGCTGGGTTCAGAACGAACTGGACCGAGTAGGCGTTCCCAAAGCAAGTGCTTCGGAAAGTATCATTGAACACTCCGCATATCGCCTGAGCTATAACGAAACGCATGAGCAAGCCAATTGGGTGACGCATATCATCTTACCAGAAATTGCGACTGGAAATGCTGTCCGCTCCAATGACTTTAGGGTTGATCCTCTTGTTTCAACAGGAACGGCTATTGAAAAAGACTACTTCCTCAAATCAAAAAAGGCAGGCGGTGATTTCGAATATGATGGCTTCGGCTACGACCGTGGACATTTAGCGCCCTCGGCAGATTTTAGATGGAGTGAAAAAGCACTTTCTGAAAGCTATTTCTACTCGAACATGTCTCCGCAAATGGGAGATTTTAATCGCTTGAAATGGGCAGAACTGGAAAATTGGATGCGCGAATATGTGGTCGAAAACAACACACACTTGGTCATTGTTACTGCGCCAGTTCTAACAGATGATTTACCCAAAATTGAACGTGGAATCAACAAAGTATCCATTCCTAATTACTTCGTAAAGGTAGCGCTGGATATGAAAAACCAGCGGGGAGTTGGATTTATTCTTCCGCATGAAAAAATCGTAAAACCGCTGGAATCCTACATTGTGAGTATTGATAGCGTCGAAAGCATACTGGGATACGATCTTTTCTCCAACTTAGATGATAATGCAGAGAACACCATCGAAGCACAGAATGACTATAAGCCGTGGCTTCCAGGCTCTCAAGAGAATGACATTCTACCCATCGCTTTGAATGAACTTCCTAAGAATTCCGTCAATACTCAACGAGTGAAGGGACTAGTACACAGCAGCAAAAATCAAACGGTCTGTGGCACCGTTGTCAGCACGAAAAAGCACAAAAAAGGGCACGTATTCATAGACCTCGATAAGAAGTTTCCAAATCAGGTATTCAGCGTTTCGATCTTCTCCTCAAGCATTAAGAATTTTGACTTCGAACCTGAAGTGTACCTATTAGACAGGAAAGTATGTTTTTCAGGAAAAATAGGAGAGTACAATGACACTCCGAATATGATCATCGAACACGGAAAACAAGTGGAATTGCTTGTAGCCGATTAACTTATTCAATCTTTCCTGACTTGAAATAAGCAAGTGTCTACTAAAAAAGCCAATCTCTCGACTGGCTTTCTTTAACTGTTGAAGTTATTATGGGGTGACAGGTTCACACTTGTCGGGATACCCCTGAAGATTAAAGAGTTTGTATTGCGTAAATGCCACTTGGACTTGTAATGAGAAATCCAGAGGAATAGCATCTTCGTACATGCCTGGATAATAGGGTTCTGGGTACTTTCTATTGCCGAAGAAAGCAACATTTTGAGGGCTATACACTTCACACATACCGTCAAACCCAAAAATTGCCGGAATATTTGTGCCCATTTCATCCAATTGATCCATTGGAGCAGTATAACTTCCTCCGTGACAAGACATACATGATGCCTGTGGATTATCAACAGGACCACAAAGACGACCATGACATCCAAAATGCTCGTAAATGTCCATCGTGTTGTTTAACACTGATTGATATGCGGCAACTGAAGATTCCATCGGAACGGCTGGGAAGGTTTCAGGATCATTGGCGAACTGAATTCCAACTGGATCTAAACGATCCAAAGCAGTTTCCCCATCTAAGGTTCCGTTATATGCGAAAGTACCAAACACCCAGTTTGTTGGTGATCGAGGGTCTACTACTGCAACATCTACCTGAACTAAGTGAACAGCTTGTGGCTTACGCTTACACAGATACGTCGTATCACCTTCCAGAACATGTCTGTTGACGGTCCATTCTGGAGCATTCACTAAGAAAGGTACTTCCTTATCTGTGGCAGTGGTGAACAAAGTTTTAATGACACATGACCCATTTGGAAATGGCAGTCCTTTTGGTAATCCGTCAGCTCCAATAGTAGGAACTCCACTCTCTGGGAACAATTGACTGAACGCATAACCCGCATATTCATTGTACATTCCAACGGCCCATGTCTCGAAGTGCGTAACAGCATTTGGATCATTCGAGTGCTGCAATTTTCCAATACCTGAGGCTACGATCATATCACCATCAAAGTCCGAAATGGATGCAATACGTTCACTTGTACAACCGTGAATAAATTCACGACCAGCACTAGGACTGTATGCCATCCAGGGAACATGGAACCACATATCTTTTCCTCCTACTGTACTTTTCCATCCGGATTCATTCGTCAAGTTAGGATCTTGGCCTTGGAAAGCATATTGAATAATAGCATCGATGTAGTCCTTCCATGGACCTGTTGACCAATCGGGGTTTTTGTCGTTGAAATCCACATCAATCTTCATCCATGGCATATCATCTCCACCAGCAGGTAGTTGAGTTGGGTAATTATCACTTAATTCAAATACTGGACCGTCCCATCCGTCGGGTGGAGGGTTAACAGAGTTCCGAAAGGCATAGTAGCTAGCAGATTCGGTCTCTTCACTTTCTTCAATAACGGGATCCTCACCATCCTCACATGACATAAAGGTCACAAGGGTAAAAGCGGAAACGGTAAAAAGAAGAAAAAGGGGGAGTTTCATCTTTGATGAAAGCCAATTTTTAGTGGTAGAAGTTTTCATAATGTGTAGTTAGTGTTCAAATAATTACCCTTGATGTACGTACATTAGAAGGCTATTTGAATCAGTGAATATTTATTTTTAGCACTTCAAAGTAGCAAACTTTGATGTCAACTCAAAGAGAAATAGGACTCAAATCGTGTAATGATGAGAGATAAAGCTCCGTCTAATCAATCGACTATCGAACGTATATGAAGATCACAGGAAGAACAAATGAATTCATCGAACTAAAGGAATTGGGAGTCCCGGACTGTGGCATTTTCGACAATCCTGAGGCGAGCAGCTTGACGGTGATTTGGTTCAAAGAAGACAACAATCAGTTCATCATCGACGGGAAACCATATACCTTTCACAAAAACCAAATCGTTTTTTTAACGGAGTTCCATAAGGTGGAAGTGGTGCGAAAAGAGGTGAGTAGATTCCTTCGTTTTAATCGTTCCTTCTATTGTATTATAGATCATGAACATGAAGTGAGTTGCAGAGGCTTACTTTTTTACGGGGCCTCGAATGTGCCAGTAGTTACCATTCCAAATGAGGAGTTAGAGCATTTTCAGTTGGTGTGGAAGATGTTTGATATTGAAATGTCATCAAAGGACAACTTACAGATGGAAATGCTCCGCATGATGCTTAAGCGATACCTCATCTTGTGCGCACGCGTTTACAAACAACAAGAACAATTTCCACAGGAAACGCAAAACTCAGATTTGATCCGTGAGTTCAATTTTTTAGTGGAGGGGCATTTTAAATCAAAGCATACAGTAGCTGAATATGCAGAGCTCTTGCACAAATCACCGAAAACGCTCTCGAATATCTTTTCTAAGGCAGGTTTCAAAACACCACTTCAATATATCCACAATCGAAAAATGTTGGAAGCGCGCAGGTTTTTGCAGCATTCGGAACGGTCAATTAAGGAAATTGCGATCGATATCGGGTTCGAGGATCTCCAAACATTCAGCCGTTTTTTCAAGAAAAACGAGGGCGTTTCTCCTTCTGAATACCGTAATTCTGTCTCGAAGGGATAAATTGCTAACTCCTCGGGAATTTCCGCCAATTACTTTTCTCTAAACACTCCTGATCTTTGTAATGTCAATAAGGCATAAACATAAAAACACAATAGATCATGGAAAATTTCAACGTACCAACAAGAGAAGAAGTATCAACTAACAACCAGGCAATTTTTGACAATTTAAAAGGTCAAGTAGGATTCGTTCCGAACTTGTACGCAACAATGGCGTATTCAGACTCTGCGCTTGGAGACTACCTCGCATTTCAGGGATCAAAAACATCACTATCAAATAAAGAAAAAGAAGTAGTGAACTTGATCGTGAGTGAAGTGAACGGATGTAAATACTGTCTATCAGCGCACACCGCAATTGGAAAAATGAACGGTTTTACCGAGGAGCAAACAATTGAATTGCGACAGGGTTCTGCTTCTTGGGATGCTAAATACGATGCACTCGTAAAATTGGCAAAAGAAGTAACAGAGCACAAAGGAAACGTAAGTTCAGAAACACTTGACGCATTCTTCGCAGCATCTTACGATAAAGGAACATTGGTAGATGTGATCAAACAAGTAGGAGACAAAGTCATCATGAACTACCTACACAACTTGACAAACATTCCAATCGACTTTCCAGTGGCGAAAGAACTTGAATTAGTGAATCAATAATCATTTTGCATTATTAATAATGAGAAATAAAACAAAGAGATATGAAAAACATTAGCAATCAAAACGAATTTAACAGCCTGATCAATCAATCAAAACCAATTTTACTCGACTTTTACGCAGATTGGTGTGGACCTTGTCAAACCTTGTTACCAACGGTCGATAAGTTGTCAAAGGAGTACAATGGATCAGTAGAAATTAGAAAAGTCAACGTAGATGAAAACAAGGAGTTGGCAGCACAATTCAACGTGCGAAGTATTCCTGCGCTGTTCTTCATCAAAGACAATGAAATTGTTGACAGAGTGAACGGATTAACTGCCGAAGGAACGCTCAGAATGAAACTAGATGCGCTCTTAAATTAAGCGATAGAACATCTGAAAATCAAAAAAGCCGATCATGTGATTGGCTTTTTTCGTTTACTCGCCGTCGGATTTAGATAATTCTAAACCAGCGACCTCATTCGAATAGTCATGAAGCTTCAAGTTGATCTTCGTAAGTGCTTTTTTGAACCGAGCTCCTTCGGAAAGAAAGATCTCCAAACCTGCAAAATACGGGAAAGGTTTTCGAATTTGCTGAAACTTCCGATCCATAATAATGAACGCTTCTCGTCCGTTTTTTGAACCACCGTAATAGGTTTTAGACTTTGGTTTCTCCTTCGAAGTATCTCGAATTTCATCGCTGTAAAATGACGTGGTATCATCCTTAATCCGACCAAATTCTCCGATGAGGTAGTTGTCCTCTTGAATCACTGAACGATCAATTTCGTTGAATGACAGATCATAAAAAGTTAAGGAATCGAAATCTTGATTTTTGAGGTGTTTTGAATCTGCCTTTTTGAAGAAATACACGGTACAAAAATCAAAATTTTCAGCAAACGCATTGGTAATTTTCTTATTGACTTTCATCGCCTCTTTCGTTATTCGATTGGCACCTATGCTGTCTTTACGACTATTCAGATAGTCGACCTGTCGTTGACGAAAATTCAAACGAACGAGAAGTATACCATCCTCGATTTCGTGAATAGATTTATGGGCGAATGCCTTACAAACTTCCTTGTCTCGTTTTAAATTTTTAAGAGTTGCTCGTTCCTGTGAATGAGCAGTGAAGGAAACTACCAGAATCAGAAGAGAAATGAATTTGCGCATCTAGCAAAGATAAGTGAAAAGCTCATTTGTCACATGGAATAACGAAAACTGAGTGATGAATTACACAGGTCTAAGGTTTAGCGAAATCTCTGAATGCTTTTTCTCTCCAGTTACTTTCGTGAATATAAAGTCCAATTTCAGGGGTACTTCCATCAGAGAAGTGAAGCTTATCGGAAAAACGAGAGAGAGTATACGATTTCGTGTAGAAGTAGGTCACAGAATTACACGAATAGAAAACAGGATGACACATTAGAAGTACTAGATATGTTGAATTACCGCGGGATACAACGGCGGCAGAATCGACAACAGCGGTAAAATGACAAGTACTCCCACCGAGATTAATATCCAGTGTATCAACAGTGCGCTTTTGGATTGAATTGCTTTCTTCGTCGAAATATAATAACTGAAATACAGAAGCAGAAGGGCGAGGCCTAAGGAGTTCAGTGAATACCAAAAAATCACTGCTGTCTTTTTCATGATTAATGCTATCGAGAAAGAGTTTTTCAAAGAAAACAACAGCCGATGTGGTAGAGTCCGAAACGACAAGAGCATTGCCCGTTTGCATTGAGTATTCACCCAAATGGGACGCAACAAGGCTATCAATGTTTAAGTGTTCAATGGTTTGTGACTGAGCCGTCAATGTATTGACCCAAAGCAAAAAGAGAACGAAAGAGCATGTTTTCATACTCTTTTTTACACATCAGAAAGAAGAACGTTCAATTCGGACTTATTCGATGAACACGACTTTCTTGGAAACTTCTTCCTCTACTACCTTGATAATCCCAGTGCCGTCCGCATCGCTTTTCTTTGCTTCAATGTTGAGCACAGCAACTCCTGCCTGTCCAAGTTGATACACCTCATTAAAATTGAAACGAACAACGCCATTTATATCTGTAGTGCCTTCCATTTCCAGAACAGGAACAGAATTTGGCTCATATGGGGGAAGCGTCAGAAGTTTTACCGAAGCACCCGAGACAACCTCACTGAATTGATTTTTTATTGTGATTTCTACAATCGTGTCTTTTTTCTTGCGGCAACTTAGAGCAACAAGAACGAATAGACTTAAAACGAGGATGTTCTTCATGATGTGCTTTAATAGTAGAACAATTTAGAATAGGGAAAGGTTACAGTTGAATTTGTTGATTTTTGACCTTAACATTGTATAATGAAAGTGGTGGATTTAAAGAAAGTGAGGAAAATACTCCCAGCGCAGACGATAGACATGGGAGGTTTTCCAGTGAAGCAGGCCTTACCTACCCAAAACGTTCCAAATGTTGACCCGTACCTGCTTTTGCACCATGCAAAGACAGAACCTTTATTTGATCGCTCAGCGAGAATTCAAGGTATTGGTCCACACCCACATCGTGGTTTTTCTCCTGTTACTTTCGTGATTGAAGGAGAGGTTCATCACCGTGACAGTCGAGGCAATAGCCAGGTGGCCATAGCGGGAGAGGTGCAGTGGATGCATGCGGGAGCAGGAATTATCCATAGTGAGCGTCCTTCTCAGAATTCCGTAGAAAAGAGAATGGATCAGGAGATTGTTCAACTGTGGATCAACAGCCCTGCAGAAGCAAAAATGAAGCAGCCTGAATACATCCATTTAAACGAGAGTGACTTTCCTGGGGTAATAATGGAAGATGGGTTCAGCGACATCAAGTTGGTTTCAGGGAATTACAAGGGCGTTAAAGGCAAAATTAAGGCGCAAAGCGATGTGCTGATCATGTGGGGAGTCTCAAAAGAAGGAGCGAA
>JBGCDF010000318.1:0-13201 GCA_045105095.1 Crocinitomicaceae bacterium
CGCCAATTCATTCCATAAGCGTAAACCGTTCGATTTCCATTTGTATACCCCTTTTTTGAGGTCAAATAGTATCTTTTGACAGACAAAATGGTAAATCAGTAGCACACCGACGAAGGCAAATTTTAGTTGCATCCATGACGCACTGAGGTAGTATTCATAATTGAGAAGAACCATCCATGTTCCGAACACGAATGTGAGCACCATTGCCGGAGTAGTGATGATCCACCATAAACGACTTTCCATTATTTCAAATTGGTTGGAAAGGATGCGCTTTTCGTCTTCTCCTTTATCTTGAGCTTCAGTATGATAAATAAACAAGCGAACAATATAGAAGAGCCCTGCGAACCAACTTACTACGAAGATGATGTGCAATGCCTTTATCGTACTGAAATCCATTGTTCAAAGATAGTTCGAAAATTGAATTGAATGTCATGGTTGAGTCAGAGTTATTCATAGTCGAAAGTTATCTACTTCCAAACACCGTTCAAATAGTTTCATTTTCACTAGAAAAAAGTGATTTACACTGTCTCCAGAAAAATTCATTTGATTCGCAGAACGATCGGTTTTCGAATCTATACCATAATGTAAACCATGTAGCCTGCCAAAAGAAAACTCCCTGCGGCGTAGCTTCGTAGTTACTTTCGAAACAATTGCAGTCTTCTTGAGCATTGACATAATGCGAAACTAAAAATTAACGAAACTGTGATCGCGAAATAGTGTAGTGTTTTCATAGTTATATATTTAGTGATTGATGATCACGAGGTATTAGTTTAATCCTGAAAATCCCTAATCTGAAAGTTAGAAGACTTAACATATCGGAAGGCCGTTCAATTAAGTTTGAGCCGCTCTCTTGTTTTCCGAGTCAATTCAGAAATTCTAAAAAAAATCATAAAAAAGACGATCATTCTTAAAATAATTCACAACTTTGAATTTCAAAGTACTTTATCATTCTTGATATGGAAAAACAAAACGAACACTTAGATCAGCTTACTGAAATCCGAAACATTATGGATAAATCCACTCGATTCATCTCGTTGAGTGGCCTATCTGGTGTAGTTGCAGGATTTGCGGCTTTAATAGGAGCATGGTTTGCTTACCGCTATTTCGGATACAACTATTATTACGCCGATATGGCGACCTATATATTCCGACAAGACGGAGTGATTGAAGCCGATACCTTAAAGTTTTTACTCCTAAACGGAACCTGTGTTCTAGCCGTTGCAATCGGTTTTGGAAGCATTTTTACATTTCGAAAAGCAAAGAAAAAAGGGCAAAGCGTATGGGATCGTTCGGGTAGAAGAATGCTTTTGAATTTAATGATCCCTCTTGCTGCTGGTGGCATATTTACGCTCATTCTACTCTACCATGGATTAGTATTTCTTGTACCTTCCGCCACGTTGATTTTTTACGGTCTCGCATTACTCAATGCAAGTAGATACACCCTGGAAGATATTCGGTATTTAGGGCTAACGGAAATAGCATTAGGGCTAATCGCTGCGTTTTATATTGGCTACGGTTTATTATTTTGGACCATTGGTTTTGGATTACTGCACATAGTGTATGGCATCATCATGTACATTAAGCACGATAAGCGTTGAAAAATATCATTGAAAAATTAAATAAAGCATTCGAAAACAGAATCCGTCTGGGGATTATGTCCATGCTTATTGTGAACGAATACGTCGACTTCAAATCAATCAAAGAAACGCTCGATGTCTCAGATGGCAATTTGGCCAGTCATCTGTCTGCATTAGAAAAAAAGGAATACATCGAAGTTCGTAAGCAATTCATTGGCAAGAAACCTAACACTTCATATAGAATCACCAAATCCGGTAAACAAGCATTTCGAGCACATATTGATGCTCTCGAAGAATTACTGGGGAAATAGTTTTTTTTTACACTTTAACTTTGAATTTCAAAGTACTTTTAAAATCAAAAAAATGAATGTACATTCCATCACAAAAATTCTATTGCTCTTTATAGGAGCTATTATTTTCAACTATCTATTCTGGCAAGAAAACCTCGGGCTGAACGTGCTAATCTACTCAAGCATAATCGTCCTAACTAGCGTGCTCTTACGACCAGAATCTCGAAAATCTCCAAGAATGTATGCCGCATTACTCGGAGTTGTTCTTACAGGAGGAATGATTGTATATCACAATTCGCTCATGGCAAAATTCACACATTTCACCTCACTCCTCGTTTTCTTTGGGTTTGTAAACCAACCCAGCTTGAAGGCCATTTTCCACGCTTTACCAACGGGCGTTGTGAACTTTATTTATGCGCCCTACGCGATCATTTCAAACATCTCATCGAGTCAATCTGAAAACCGTCCGATTAAAAAGTATTGGCGGACAACCAAGTTGGTGTTACTCCCCTTGGCTTTCTTTTGGGTGTTCTACGTGATATTTTATTTTTCCAATCCTGTATTTGCCAATTATTCAGACCGATTTTGGTCGACAGTAGGTGAATGGATGGTTGACCTTTTAGGGAACGTATCTATTCCATGGATACTTCTTCTACTTCTGGGAATCGTCATAACGGGATGGGCTATTTTCAAAGTCAACCTTCCCTATTTTGTTCGTCAGGAAGAACGGTTAAAGGACATTATCACGCGAAAGCAAAAAGGCTCTCGCAGCGGTGTTACCCGTTTCTTTAAAATGATCAGTCTGAAGAACGAATTCCGTTCAGCTCTCTACCTCGTGATCCCCATCAATGTATTACTTCTCACAGTGAATGTGATCGACATTAATTGGTTGTGGTTCAATTTTGAATATGACGGAACTGCAAACCTATCAGCCTTTGTGCACGAAGGGACCTACCTTCTTATCTTCAGTATTCTGTTATCCATTGGGATTTTACTGTATTTCTTTCGAAAGAATTTAAACTTCTTTCCGAACAAAAAGATACTTGTGTTATTCGCCAGTATCTGGATTTTACAAAACTTCATTTTGGTTATTTCCGTGGGAGTTCGCAACTATCATTACATCCATTATTATGGCCTCGCCTACAAGCGAATCGGCGTTATGTTCTTCTTGATCGCTACCGTATTTGGCCTCGTCACACTGTTTATCAAAATACGTAAAGCCAAAACCTCATACTATTTACTACGCGCAAATAGTTGGAACGTATATGCACTCCTAATTGTAATGAGCCTGATTAATTGGGACATGATTATTGTCAAACATAATGTGAATCATAGTTTGAAGAAGAACATTGATCTCGAATTCTTACTAACACTTTCGGATAAAACGCTCCCGACCATTCACGCCAATTTCCACAAGTTCGAGATAGATAATCGCTATCATTATAGATTCAGAAATGGCTACAAATCCTATCTTGATCGACGTATTGAAGGACTCATGCGACGAAAAGAACAGACTACATGGAAATCATGGAATTTTTGTGAGGAAGATGCTTACAGATATTTCAAATCTCATGGATTTTAGGGCACTACTGCCTCATTTCCCATCGGTTTTCCGCACTTGCGAATTCGTCGAATACTAGTTTTTCACTCTTCCGAGAAATTTCTCGGTATTTTCCATCTCCCAGCACCAATCAATCATTACCTTCGACTCACCAATAATTCAATTTAGATAATGTCATGTATGAGTAGACATGATAATCAAACCAAAAACCGAATAGGATTTAGCTAACAGTATTAATCCTAGCCTTTTACTAAAAGTCGGACGCATGCGCATTCCTTGCTTTGATCAGATAATTCTATCAGACACGCGCATGCTTCTTCGACTTTTGGATGGTAGCGAAAAGAATCGTTATTTTATCCAAACTAAATTTCTTACCGCAACACCCTATGAACTGGTGTGTGCTCTATCTAAGCAAGCACTTAAAAAATGTTTCTGAGGAGAAATACTTGAAACAATATCCCATCGATATGAATGGAAGGAATGAGCTTTATCTTGAATCAGAGGATATGTTGCGAACTGATAAAAATGGAAAAGTCTGGATTATCATTCCATACAAGGTTCGAAATTTCAAGCGGTTCCACAAAAAGCTAAGTAAAAGCAAATGGAAATCTCTATCGGCCTCAAAGAGGTAGCTGTTTGAGCTGTTAAATTCATCGGGTTACAATTGCTCTTTCGTTAAACCCATAAATTCACACATAAATAGCTCGATTCGACTGAAAAACATCATACAATCTTACTATCTTTGCCCATTCATTTTACAAAATTAGTATGAGTCACATTGAGCTTTCTGATCAGGAGGTACAACGTAGAGAATCGTTGACCAAACTGCGCGCTCTGGGAATTGAACCATTTCCAGCTGCCCTTTATCCCGTAACAGACCTTGCATCCAAGATCAAGGAAACGTTTGAGGAAGGCAAACAGGTGTGTATTGCAGGTAGAATGATGTCTCGCCGAATCATGGGGAAAGCTTCTTTCGCAGAGGTGTTGGATTCTTCAGGCCGTATTCAAGTATATCTGAATCGCGACGAGTTGTGCCCTAGTGAGGACAAAACCTTGTACAATGAAGTCTTCAAGAAATTAATGGATCTGGGAGATTTCGTTGGAATCAAAGGAAAAGTATTTAAAACACAAGTTGGAGAAATCTCCATTCATGTGGACGAACTGGATCTTCTCAGCAAGTCTGTAAAACCATTACCGCTTCCAAAGCAAGATGCTGATGGAAACGTGCATGATGCGTTTACGGATCCAGAATTAAGGTACCGTCAACGTTACGCTGATTTGGTGGTAAATCCACAGGTAAAAGAAGTATTCGTGAAACGAACGAAATTGTTCACTGCAATGCGTAGCTTCTTCAATGATGCGGGTTACCTAGAAGTGGAAACTCCAATTTTGCAACCGATTCCTGGTGGAGCGGCAGCACGTCCGTTTACTACGCATCACAACGCATTGGATGTTCCTTTGTACATGCGTATCGCGAATGAGTTGTATTTGAAGCGACTAATCGTTGGTGGATTTGATGGTGTGTACGAGTTCTCGAAAAACTTCCGAAACGAAGGAATGGACAGAACACACAATCCAGAATTCACAGCCATGGAGATCTATGTTTCGTACAAAGATTACAACTGGATGATGGATTTCACGGAGCGCTTATTGGAGCACTGTGCAATAGCCGTAAACGGAACAACAAAAGCGACTTTTGGAGAGCACGAAGTAGATTTCAAAGCGCCGTATGCGCGTGTAACGATGGCTGACTCTATCAAACACTTCACAGGATATGACATCTCAGGAAAGTCTGAGGAAGAATTGAGAGCTGCTGCCCAGGGCATGGGAATCGAAGTGAATGAAACGATGGGTAAAGGAAAATTGATTGATGAAATCTTCGGTGAGAAATGTGAAGGAAATTACATCCAGCCAACATTCATAACGGATTATCCGAAGGAGATGTCGCCATTGTGTAAAACACACCGCGACAACCCTGAATTGACAGAGCGTTTCGAATTGATGGTATGCGGAAAAGAAATTGCGAATGCCTATTCTGAGTTGAACGATCCTATTGATCAGCGAGAGCGCTTCGAAGAGCAAGTTCGCTTAGCTGAAAAAGGAGATGACGAAGCAACTGGGTTGATCGATCAAGATTTCTTGCGTGCATTGGAATATGGAATGCCGCCAACATCAGGTTTGGGAATTGGAATGGACCGATTAATCATGTTTTTGACGAACAACCAATCGATTCAGGAAGTGTTGTTCTTCCCTCAGATGAAACAAGAGAAATTCAATGAGAAAAAAGGTCCTGAGTTAACGGAAAACGAACAGTTGATTTTCGACATTCTTACCAAAGAACAATCGATGGATTTAGGAGCGTTGAAAGAAGCTGCTGGTTTGTCGAATAAGCAATGGGATAAGGGAATCAAAGGCCTAGGGAAACACGGTTTGACGAAAGTTACGAAGACTGATGAAGGATTAATTGTTGAAGTTCTTTGAGCCAGAAAATAATTAATCAAAGCGCACTCGATCCCATATCCAGTGCGCTTTTTTCCTTATAACTTCTGCAGCTACTCCTTTACAAATCGCTTTGTTTCCCCATTGATTGAAAGAATATAGGTTCCATTACTCAACTCCCGAATATCGATTGGATCTGTTTCGAGTTTGCCACTCTGAACAATTTCTCCTTGAGCGGAGTAAATCACATAAGGTGACCCGATGTCAAAAGAACTTATCCGAATGGTCGAACTGCTTGGGTTTGGGTATATCGTCCAGATAAGATTCTCCGAAACATTCAGCGTCTTCTCGTTGCGCTCATCTTCATTCAATACTATTTCCTCCTGAAGATCTGTATTCTGGTTATCATCCTCAACGATTTGTTCTGGCGCGTTTTCATTTGATTGAATGAACAACATTCTTCCCATCGTAAACACCCCCAAGGATACGTACGATAAGCCCGTCTCTTGATCGACAACTACCTTCTCTGCCGGGAAATCAAGGCCCAACCATTGCTGCTGGTGCTTAATGTGAAATATGCGCTCTTCTATTCCTTTTGCAGAATGGACATAGCTCAAACCGATAAATGACACTTCCAGCTTCGCACTTTCCATTACATTACTGGTTTGGTGTCCATTGATTCTATCGCGCCTCGCCTTTTCTATAGCGGTCACCATGTCATCTAAATCACATGTATAACCTCGAATGTCTTCTTTGGTTTCATCCAGTTTAAGATCTTTAATCTCATCGATCACGACATCTAACTCTTTTACTAATTCATCGAATTCCTGGGCAAATGAAGCAATCGAGAAGATACTCCAACTTGCCATTAAAACTAACTTTTTCATACTCATTGTTTTTTTTCAAATTTATCTAGTACACTTCTGAAAAATCTTGTCATAGGACAAGAAATGAGATTAATAAATTTGGAAGCTTTAAAAGAGGCTGCTGAATTGTCGAATAAGCAGTGAGATAAAGGAATCAAAGGTCTTGGAAAGCATGGTTTGACGAAAGTTATGAAGACTGATCAAGGATTGATTGTTGATTTGGTTGGATAAGACTGAAATTATCCATCCCAAGCTATTAACGGCGCTTCCATGAACGAATTTAATCAGGAGCTTGTATCAAAACAGGAGGCAATTCCTGATCCACGATCCCTTTTCCCTTAACCATGTACAATCCGAGAAAAAAATGAGCCATTTATAATTAACCTGTACATTTACTTGACGTTATAAGATTTAATGATTTATTTCATTCAGCATTTAAACTAAATTATTAATCATTTTAACCACTATTATTATGGCAATCACTGTAAATTTACGTGTTGTAGGTATCTATTTTGGTAACTCATTAAACCCTGTACAAGTTTCTGTTGACGAGAATCCAACAGTTTCTCAGATAATGGAAGCCGCTTCACAACTCGCCGACGCAGGGGAGATCAAAAACGTTTCTGGATTAAGTTACACCCCAAATAATCCCAGTATAGGATCTAGTCAAGATATGAGTGAAGTTTCCGTCATCTACAATGATGGATTTACCTCACCATCTGGAACCGAATTGGAAGGAGGAACCTATCAACTCCAAGATACGTCGGGGAACCCCTACACAACCCTGCAATACTACATTTTTGACGAAGACTTTGTTCAAGTCAACAGAAACAATGAATTTGTTCCATTCTCGAACTATCCAGACGAAGAAATAAAGGATGGGTATACCATTGTTTGGAGACAAGTATCGATCGCTTCTGGACCAATAGAAGGTGCAAAGATTATTTCGCGAATTAAACGTTCGGCCTCTTTCATTGCGAATAAATAAGATCCATTTGAGGCGGTCACAACTGTGGCGGCCTCAATTTTTTTTGTTATTATCATTTAAACTTTTCCAAAAACTCATTCTTACGACTGCGGCTTACTTTGTGTTTGGTTTTATCGACCATCTCAACATATCCGCCGTCTGTTTTAACGTATCCGATGATGTGCCTTGTGCTAACAATCGTACTCTGGTGAATTCGGAAAAAACCATGTTCCATCAACAATTCCTCGTACTCCCGCAAACTTTTGCTGGTTGTTATTTTGGTCCCATCCAGTAAGATGAAATGACTATAGTTTCGATCTCCGTCGAGGCGCACAATTTCGTTAATCTTGAGTACTCGGAATCCGGAAATGTTTGGGATGATTAACTTCTCAATCTCGCCTTTCGCGCCATAATTTTCAATGAGTACTTTCACTTTTTTGTCAAGACCTCTATCCTTTTGCTCGAAACGTTTGAATAGCTTGTCCAGCACATCTTGCAATTCTGTCGATTTGATTGGTTTAAGTAGGTATCCGAAAGCACTAAATTTAAAGGCATCAATGGCGTATTGATTGTAGGCTGTGACAAAAATTACCTCAAAATTGACATGATCGATTTGCTCAAGTAAATCGAATCCTGTACCACTTTTCATCTGAACATCGAGAAACACAAGGTCAGGCTTTTGTTCTTTTATCAATTCAACCCCGGAAGAGACATCATCCGCTTCTCCTACAATATCCAATTCTTCTTTTGCCTTCCTCTTGACAAGGTTATGCAGCAAGAAGCGAGCATCTTCTTCGTCGTCGATTATCACTGTTTTGATCATAATTTACAGTCCATTTTTAACGTAACGCTTGTTCCACCTCCTTTAGTGCTTTTGAGTTTGACATTCTGATCTCCTCCCAATCGTTCGGCTGTTATCGCCATTCCTTGAGAAGTCTTCCCCTCTTGATTGCTTTGGGTATTCGCTGGATTAAAACCCACTCCGTCATCAGAAATTTCGCACATCAAATGACCATTGTTGCGCTGAATGTTCAATTGAATCTGTCCTCTCTGATTCTTTGGCATGATCCCGTGCCAGATGGCATTTTCGATGTACGGCTGAAAAATTAACGGAGGCACTTTCGTCAGAAGTGGATCAATATCCTCATCCAACTCGATTTCGAACTCAAATAAGTTTCGCGTTCTCAATTTCTCCAATTCAAGATAGTTCGACGTTAATTCTAATTCTTCTTTAAGGGGGATTCGATTCTTTCCACTGTTTTCTAAAATGCTGCGGAGTAAGCGCGAAAAGTCCGCCATGTAATCATTCGCACTATCTTCATTTCCTTCCACGTACATCCGCTGAATGCTATTCAAACTATTGAAAATGAAGTGTGGATTCATCTGTGCTCTGAAGACTTTTTGCTCCAGTTTATTGGCGCGTTCACGTACGAGTGCATTTCTTCGGATGAAGAATAAAATCAATAGAACAATCAAAATTAACGAGGAGGAAACAATAACGATGATCAATTGCCTATCCTCTTGTTCTTTAATGTTGGACTCCAATCGTTTTTTCTCGAGCTCAGCAATCTTCAAATCTTTTTTGCCCGCTTCGTACTTAATTTGCAGTTCATTAATATTGTTCTGCACGCGCTCTCCAACGAGACTATCATTTAAATAATGGAATTTCTTGAACCACTTCAGAGCGGCAACATAGTCGTTTGATAATGCACTTGCATTGGAAAGTCCATTGTATGCTTCCGAAACAGTATACATCGCATTCAGTTGTTTTCCAAGCACTACGCTACTGTCATAATAGGTCATTGCCTCAAGAGCATTCCCCGATAGAAATTCTAGATTTCCTAAATTAATATACAGTAATGCCCTTTTATCATCGAGTTTTAATTCTCTTTGACTCTTCAGAGCTTTTCGATAATAAAACCTCGCACTATCCATATCATTCAAAGAAGAGTATTGTGCGCCAAGGTTGTGAAAAATCATCGCTTCTTGATAATGATTTTCCGTGGCTTCGGCTAAGGCTAATGCGTCAAGAAAAATTGTGACGGCTTCCTTGTATTTTTCCTGTCCGGAGAGAATCGCTCCCAATAAATTATAGGCGGATAAAAGGCCGGGAGAACCAGGTATCGATTTAGACAACTCGATTGATTCATTCACGTATTGTTTTGACTGTTCGTAATTTCCTAGTTGTCTATGTATTCTACTTATCGTGTACTTTGTGGAATTCAGATGTGGTATATTTCCGAACTTTTCGAAGCACTTTTCTACGTTCAGACATAACTCCAACGCCTTATCATAATGCCCTCTGTCTAACTCCACATTAGCGATCATTTTATCACAGATGCATATACCTTCCTGATCATCGATCTTTGAAAAAATCGCACTTGCTTTTTCCGTCACTTCCAGCATTCTATCAAATTCACCATTGATCAAATGCAAAATTGAATATCGGTGATAAGCTGTTGCTACACCTCGCTTGTAATCAAGTTTGCGCGCAAGTATAATCGCAGTATCAACATACTTCTTCGCTTCTTCTTGATTCGTTCTGAAGAGCAACATGAACAAATTATTTCTGGCAATTACCTCGTTGGTATCCCGTTTGTTGGAAAGAATGATTTTTTTGAGATCCTCAATTGATTTTTCTTGAGTGTAAGCTTGAGGTGAAACTGCTGAGCAGATAACAATTAGGAAGAGTGTTAATAGTCTAGGCATTGGGTAAGAGATCAAATTCAAATTCTGAATCTCCTAAAGTTAATCAAACTAGCCTCACCAAGCGTTTCAAATGTTGACTTGATTGTACAATCAGACGACTGAATCTGCTACTTTGCACAGTTCAGTTATCAATCGGTTTAACGAAAGAGAAATTACGGCAAAGCTTTTGCATAGACCTCGCAATGGTCGACGCTATTCGGGTAAAAACACCTCCTAATAGTTCTTAAACGACCAATCGTAAGGAAGAAATTAAGATCTTTAAGAGAATTAACTAAACTGAATAGCCTAATGCAATCACTTGAACCAACAACGAGAATATTACGAAGGAGGCAGTCTTTACTGATTCTGATCTCTTGTTTGTTCTTCATGAGTTTTGCGAAAGTGGGCAACTGTCAGCATCAAGAAATGCTGGATAGCTTAATGTCCATTGATGCGAAAGAACTACCTGTCCAAGAGCGCTGCAGACTATATTATTCGCGCAGTTGGTACTCATTTTCTCTCGCTAACTACTCTGGAACATGTGATCAAGCGAAAAAAGCCTTGAGTTTGTCGAAAGAAAATAATTTCGACACCTTAGTGAGTAAGTCCTCGTTAATCGTAGGTTCTGCTTTTGTCAATAAGTTTGAATACGATTCCGCTATTTATTACCTCAGAGACGGTTATCACTATCTCGACAATTACCATCCGAACGAATTTGCTCAAGAGAAAACCAGAATCAATGTGGTGTTGGGCGATGCACTAGCCAATAAGCTCAGGTATACCGAAGCTACATTGGTTCATGAAGAAAATCTAAAAATCAGTCGTAACTTAAAAGACACAGCCGCAATCGTAACGAGTCTTCTGTCACTGGCGCGCCTTCATAAAGATGTAGGGCTTTACTCTACTTCCCTTGAACTTTTGACTCAATGTAAGTCCTATACATCCAATGTCAATCATAGGAATCAAAAGAGCAGGATTTTTGGGTTCTCGGCTAGTGTACAGGCCAAAATGGAAGATTTCCCTAAGGCGATTCGCACTTATAAGAAGGCCATTGGTGTAGAGCGCTCTATTCCTGAGAAAAATGAAATGGTGATTGGAGAATTCTACTTCAACATGTCAGAGATCTACTTCGACATGAAACACTTTGATTCTGCCTTTTTCGCTTTGAATAAAGCGCAGAAAATCTTTCAAGAAAACGGTGCTTCATACCACAATACTGCTGCACAAATCAGAGAGGCGAAAATTTTGATTGAAACGGGAGAATACACCGATGCGCTGCGTCGATTGGATGTGTTACAAAATGTACACCCCAGCTTAAAACCTGAATTCTACATCAATTATTCCTTGGCGCTGGAACAAAAAAATGAGATGGGATTAGCGATACAATATGCAGACAGTTCACGTATTTATGCTGATGAGCGAAAAGATCTTTTCGCACTCAAATTTGCCTATAAAAATTTAAGTGACCTCTATGAAAAAGAACAAAATTGGGAAATGGCTTTTCAGTTTAAACGAGATTTCGAGTTCATGACGGATTCCCTGTTAAAAATAAAAGAACTTCGAGATGTTCAGAAAATTGAAGTCAACGAAATCTACGCTGAAAAAAATGCCGTCATCAACAACAAAGAAAAACAACTGAAAAAAGAAAAATCTTCTAAAGAACAATTGAGGTTAATTTTACTTGCGGTTGTAGCGTTGATCGTGATTCTTGTTCTGATTTTTATTGTTCGATCAAAAGCACAAAAAACAAAACTGGTTGAAGCTGAAAATACACGACTCAAAATGGAACGTGAGACGGAGGAACTCAAAAAAGAAATGCAGGATCACTCATTGGACGGATTAAAGAACCTCCAATTCATTGAAATGATTAATGAAAAAGTGGTTCATCTCAAAAATCACGAAGTCGCTAAAGCAGAAATAACTGATTTAAAAGTAACGATCAAACAATTCTTACTCAAAAGTCAAAAAGAGGAAGTTTACAAGAACAAAATCAATCTGATTGAAACAAGTTTCTTTGAAAAAATAGAGCAGCTAGCGAAACTGTCAAAAACTGAAAAAAAGCTCTGTACGTTTCTAAAATTAGAAATGTCATCAAAAGAAATATCGGACTTTTTGAATGTCTCCGAAAAAACAGTCGAGGTATATCGCTCTCGATTGCGAAAAAAGCTAAACATCCCCAGTGACATGAGTTTCGAGCGGTTTTTCACCCAGTTGTAAAGGTCATGTTAAGGTTACTTTCCTAGCCAAATCAAGGTCGTATCAAGGTCATTATCTTTCGTTTCTTTTGAGACCAGCCGTTCTTTGAAAAAAAAAGAACGTATGAAAAAAACAACACTATTACTGATGTGTATTTTGGGTAGTTATGCCATAGATGCACAAGATTATCTTATTAGTGGGCCTTCTCAAATACAAACCTGCGGAGGAACATTTTATGATAACGGAGGACCGAATGGAAATCATAACCCAAATGATTATGATCAAACATTTACCTCAGCAAACGGAGATCGGCTACGTTTCAATTTCTCTTTGTGGGATGTTGGGCAACACTCCAAACTTCGTGTCTATGATGGACCGAACGCTTCCTATCCACTCATCGGATTATATGATTACTTCGGAAGCACACCTGGTGTAATTGAATCGACAGGAACAACGCTTCATTTTGATTTTGATGGATTCAGTTATGCTCCAGGCTGGCAAGCGGCCATTTCGTGCATTCCAACTCTCCCGCTTATCAATATGCAAACACTATCCAGCCATACTTTGTGCGAAGGTGTCATATTCGATTCCGGAGGAGCGAGTTCCAACTATGGAAA
>JBGCDF010000319.1:0-9486 GCA_045105095.1 Crocinitomicaceae bacterium
AAGATCTGTCGTGCGTTCGATACTGGAAATAACATCAGCCATTCGGTTGTTGGAGGAGCGGATGTTTGGTTCATTGATTCATGGGATGACGGAGTAACTGAACCAGGTTCATCAGGATCACCTTTGTTTGATCAGAATGGAAGAATTATCGGTCAACTGTTCGGAGGGGCTGCAGCGTGTAGCGGAACAAATAACAATGGACAATACGATTTCTATGGTCGTTTTGGAACTTCATGGGATTTGGGAGTAAGACAATACTTGTCTCCAAACTCTTGTGGAGATGAGCAATCAACCAATGATGGTTACGATCCAAACCCTGCGACAAGCTCAATTGATGAGTTGAATACAGGGTTATTCTCTGTAAGTCCGAACCCAAGTACAGGATTGTTCACGATTCAATTGGAAGATTTGGCTAGCGATGCGCAATTAACCGTATTAGATATGACGGGACGTGTGATCATGAGCGAATCGTTGACGTACGGAATTTCCTCTTTGCTTGATTTAACTGCATCAGCAAATGGAACGTACATCGTTCGATTGACTTCGAGCCTTGGGTCAGAAGTAAAAACAATTGTTATAAATAAATAGAATTGCTCACCTTGAGCATATCAAGGTACATAAGCTTGCTTAAGATCTCAGTTTGATCTTAAGTAAGCTCTAAACAAAATAAACTAGAACTATTAAACTATGAAAAAACAACTGCTCTGTTTAGGGGTGTTTGCGCTATTCTCCATGGCCAGCACTGCACAGGTAACTGATATGGGAGGTACCGTATCATCAAAAGGAAAATCAGTAACATCTGTGAAGATTCCTCGCATAACAATGCCTGGATTTGATCTGGCTCAAATACAAGCCGAAGATGTCATTAATGATGCTCAAAAGTCGGCACCATGGCGCTTCGGATACAAGTATGCTACTGATATCAATCTAGAAAATAGCGGAATTTGGACGGAACTTCCAGGAGGAAACCGTATTTGGCGAACAGAAATTGTTGCAGACGGTGCCTTGACAATCAATTTGACATTGGAAAACATGTACTTTCCAGAAGGAGCACACCTTTATTTATATGATGTCGCACGAACGCATACAATTGGCGCATACACTTCAAGAAATAATCATCACAGTGGCGAACTAGGAACTGATTTGGTGCATGGTGATCACATTGTAGTTGAGTACTTCGAGCCTGCTGCGGTTCGAGGCGAAGGTAGCTTTACCATTAACGGAGTGACGCACGGTTACCGTAGTTTGAACATTATTCAGAAAAATTTGGCAAAAGCACTGAATAGTTCAGGAGCGTGTAACATCGATGCACGTTGTCCACTTGATCCATACGTTGGAGGTTTGAGTGCTTGGGACGATCAAATTCGTTCAGTTGCGATGATTGTTATCGGCGGAAGTGGAATCTGTACAGGAGCATTAATTAACAACTCGTGTAACGATGGAACACCATACTTTTTAACTGCTGATCACTGTTTGGGCGGAGGAACGGCTAACTGGTTGTTCAGATTTAATTGGGATGTGCCGGAAGGTGATCCAGGGATGTCATGTGCAACAACAGCCAATACACCCAACACATTCAACAATGCATCGAATTACGATCAAACTACGATAAATGGTGCAACAGTTTTAGTCAATGGAGGTCAGGCAGACCACGCATTACTCTTGTTGGACAACATGACGGTTGCAGACGCAACTAACTGGGGATTGTTCTATGCTGGATGGGATAATTCCGATGTTCAGAATACAGTTACAGAAGTAACAGGGATTCACCACCCAGCAGGTGACATCAAGAAAATCTGCCGTGCGGATGATATCGGAAATGGAATCTTTCATGCGAACAATGCGGGAGCAGCAACATGGGAGATTGATGCATGGGAAGACGGAGTAACAGAACCAGGCTCGTCGGGATCTCCGTTATTCGATCAAAACGGTCGCATTATCGGACAGTTATATGGAGGTGCTGCGGCATGTTCAGGAACAGTAAACAATGGACAATTAGATTACTACGGTCGTTTGGGAGTTTCTTGGGGATTGGGTATTGGAAATTACCTCGATCCAGCTTCTTGTGGAGGTTCGAACACGGTAAATGATGGTTGGGACCCTAATGCGGTTACATCTGTCGATGACGCCAGTATTCAAGGAATTACTTCACCAACTGCTCAATTATGTGGAAGCAGCTTTACACCTGAAGTAACACTCAGAAACGTAGGAGCAAACGCATTGACATCAGTAACTATTTTGTACAACATCGATGGAGGTACGAACCAATCGTTTTCATGGACTGGAAACCTTGCTTCAAATGCAAGTGTATCGGTTACATTACCGACAATGACAACGGCGGCAGGACCTCATGTGTTCAATGCTGCTACGAGCAATCCAAACGGAACTACAGATACAAACCCATCGAACGATGCCTCGTTGACAAACTATACTGCGACAATCGGAGGACAATTGGCGACATTGACAATCGAAACGGATTGTTGGGGACATGAAACGTACTGGGAAATTGTGAACCAAGGAACGACGACCGTTGTAGCATCAGGAGGAAACACAAGTGGAATTCCACCGGGTGGAGGACAGAATGCAGCAGCAGGTGATCCTGGCGCTTATGCGAATGAGACGATCATCACAGAAAATCTATGTTTAGCGACAGGATGCTACGATCTCATCATGTACGATGATTGGGGTGATGGAATGGATGGTACAGCTTCTGGATGTGCCATTGATGGAGATTGGGAGGTGACAGACGCTTCCGGAGCAGTACTCGCATCGCTAACTACGCTGTCATATGCATCTGACACAAGTAGTTTTTGTATGACTCCACCATGTACATCAACATTCGACTATTCAACAGTTCAGCCTACATGTGCAGAAAACAGCGATGGATCAATCACGGTTAATTTCCTAACAGGAAACTCTGCGGGAGCGACGTTTGACATCGGAAGTGGACCACAAGCAAGTTCGACTTTCTCTGGACTTTCTACTGGAAGCTACACAATCAATGTTGTGGATGGAGACGCATGCTTGACTCCAGTATCGACAATATTGACGGGGCCTTCACCTCTTACATCATCAGGGACAAACATCACGAATGAAACGAACGGAGGAGATGGTGCAATTGACATTACTGTAAATGGTGGAACGCCAAACTACACGTTCGCATGGACGGGTCCAAACGGATTCACAGCTTCTACGGAAGATATCTCAGCGTTGGAAGACGGAACCTATTCGGTAACAATTACGGATAACAACGGATGTACAATCTCAGTGGATAATCTAGTAGTTGAACCATCAGCAAGTCTGAATGAAATTGATGAAGCGCTATTTATGGTTTATCCAAACCCTACGAACGGAATCGTGAATATTGTTTTGACGAACCCCGCAACTGATGAGATTTCAATTTGGGTAACGGACGTTACGGGAAGAGTTGTATATGACTCAGCATTGGAAGGCCTTTCATTCAACATCGATTTGTCGTCGGCAGCGGATGGAACGTATTTCTTGAATGTATCATCAGATAATAGACGAACTACACAACCAATCGTATTGAAAAAATAGCTTGTTGACACGTATATTAAGAGCCCTGACATTCGTCCCGATAACTATCGGGATGGTCGGGGCTTTTTGTTTTTAAGTGCTTTTTTTGGAATAAGTTGCTTTTTTTTGAGTCAAGGATAAGTGTAAACCCCTGTTTTTCAGCCAACTCTATTTAGAATCATTTTAAATACCGCATTTATGGTATTGTGACAGCTAAACTCATATTGTTTCTTTGCAGTAAACTTTAAACCGGCTGTATGCGCAGCAGCCCGAAAAGAAACAAATTATGAAATCGATAGTAATCTCTTCGTTAGTGTTAGTTGCTGGTTTAGCAATGACAAGCTGCAAAAAAGGGTGTACAGACCCGAGCGCCATCAACTATGATGAAAATGCCAAAAAAGATAATAATACCTGTCAATATGAGGACAGTTATACAATTCCAACAACATATGCATTTATGGATGCATCTGGAAATCCAACCGTAAGTTACTCAGGTCAAACAGAACGTTTGGATCAATTGAGTGAAATGGTAGTTCTGATGAAGTCGGGAACTACGAACACAGTTGACGCACAAGTGTTGAAAGATATGTTCTCGAATGAGAACGGTGATGGAAACGGAAACTTTTCATTCACATCTACCAAGCAATTAAAGGACAAATGTTTTTCTGTAGATCAAGGAATGTTTGAAACATTTATGGATGATCTAGCTGCTGCAAGTTTAGATCACGCCTCTACCGCTGCAGATGGGCAAGCAGGAACGCTTTCTTCAGGTTCTTCGACATATTTATTCGACGCAAATGGAGTAGAGCAGGTTCAATTGATCGAAAAAGGATTGATGGGAGCCGTATTCTTAAACCAAGCACTGAACGTATACTTTGGGTCTGGAAAAATGGATGTGGACAACACAAATGCCGTTGACGCAGCGGGAGGAAAGTACTACACAACCATGGAGCACCACTTCGATGAAGCTTTCGGATACTTTGGTGTAGATGTTGACTTCCCGACGAATGTTCCCGATCGTTTCTGGGGAAAATATTGTAATAATCAAGATGCAACATTGAATTGTAATGCCGATATGATGAATTGCTTCTTGAAAGGAAGAGCAGCAATTACTGGAAAGGAGTTGGCAGATAGAGACGCGGCCATTCAGGAAATCCGCACAGAATGGGAAGAAATTTCAGCATACCAAGCGATGACATACTTAGATGATGCTATCGCTTATTTCGGGACAGATAATGCAAAGTTCCTTCACGTACTTTCTGAAGCTTGGGCATTTGCTTGGAACCTTCGTTATGCACCAGTTGAGACACGAAAAATGACTGTTGCTGAGCATGACACATTAATGGCAATGTTCCCAGCCAACTTCTGGTCTGTATCTATTGCAGATTTGAACAACATTAAAAATACTATTGACGCAAAATACTAGTCATGAATAAAATTCAACGAACTTCGATTCTTCTTGTGCTTGCCGTTATTTCGCTTGCATGTGGTTGTAAAGGTCCAGATGAAGTTAAACCAAACTTTGATAAAGCTGCGCTACTTGCGAATTTATCGGACAACTCGATTGCACCATCACTATCATTCCTAGAAACAGCTATGATGCAAATGCAGTCGGATTTCGTTGAATTTCAATCAACTCCTTCCCAAGTAAATCTTGATGTTCTTCGGAACTCTTGGAAAGATGCTTACTTAACATGGCAGACGGTAAAACCATTTGACGTAGGACCAATTAGAAGCTATGGATTCAAAGCGGCTACTGGAACGTACCCAACTGATCCGTCAAAAATTGAATCGAATATTTCGTCTGGATCCTATAATTTGGCTTCTGCTAGCAACGTAGATGCAATTGGACTTCATTCTTTGGATTACCTATTGCACCGAGCGGATGCCTTGTCTTACCTTACTGGAGATGCAAATTGCATGACATACACAGGTGACGTTATCTCCAAGCTTGTTTCAGAAACAACAGCTGTTAAAAATGCATGGACGACATACGCTCCGACGTTTAAAGAGTCGACGGGAACTGAAACAACTTCTGGATTTTCTCAGTTGGTGAATGAATTCAATAGAGATTATGAACTAGCAAAAACTGCGAAAGTTGGAATTCCTATTGGGAAACAAAGTTTGGGTATTCAAATGCCAGAATATCTTGAGGCAAGAAATAGTGGGATTTCATTCGACTTGCTTCGTCAAAACATATTGGCCTTGCAACAATGCTACAAGGGAGATGCATTTTCCATTGGGCAGAGCGGTGTTGGTTTCGATGATTACTTAGTTCACCTCGAGCGATCTGCTCTTGATCAAACCATCAGAGACAATTTTTCCGAAATCCTCGCGAAAATCGATTCCTTTAATGGTACGATGGAAGAGGAAATGAGCACAAATACTGCAGGCTTGGATGAACTATACAATCTTCTTCAAGGACAGGTAGTTAACTTGAAAACAGACATGACTTCGGCATTTGGCGTATTGATCACATATCAGGATAATGACGGTGATTAAAACCCGCTTTCAAACATATTTCGACCCCTTTAAAGAGGTTTCTAATGCTCCACTAATTATATTTCGTATAATTTTTGGAGCATTAATGCTTTTTGGGATTTCACGCTTCCTTTTCAATGGTTGGGTCGAACAACTGTACATTCAACCTGAGCATCACTTCACGTATCTAGGCTTTGACTGGGTGCAACCTTTAGAAGGAAATTTGATGTACGTTCCTTTCATTTTGATGATCATTGCCTCCATTTCCATCATACTAGGAATGTTCTATCGGTGGGGAGCCGTGATCTTCTTCATTTGTTTTACCTACGTCGAATTACTCGATAAGTCCAATTACTTGAATCACTACTACTTTGTGAGTTTAGTGAGCTTTCTGATGATCTGGCTGCCTGCCAATGCACGATTTTCATTGGATGCGCGATTGTATCCTAGAATTGCAAGAATAAGAATGCGACAATGGCATTCAGGAATTATCAAGTTTCAGTTGGCAGTAGTGTACATTTTTGCAGGGATAGCCAAAATCAATACAGATTGGTTGTTAGAAGCTCAACCCTTAAAAACATGGCTTCAGGCACACCACAATATTCCAGTAATTGGAGAGTACTTTCAGCAAGAATGGCTCGCTTATTTGTTCAGCTGGACAGGATGTTTTTATGATTTATTTATTGTATTCTTCCTATTGAGCAGACGTTTCAGGCCCTACGCCTACTTTTTTGTGGTATTCTTCCATCTCATGACATGGTATTTGTTCCCAATTGGAGTGTTCCCTTGGGTCATGATTTTCTCTACGCTAATCTTCTTTTCAACTGATTTTCATGAAGGGATTCTCAATCGACTGAGTTTAGTGAAATTCACAGGAAAGAAATATACTCCACTTCCAAAACCTCGAAAGTTTGTGCGCACGGCCATCTTGATTTACATCATAATTCAACTATTAGTTCCCATGCGTTTTCTGCTATACAAAGGAGATTTGTTCTGGAATGAAGAGGGATTCAGGTTTTCATGGAGGGTGATGCTTATGCACAAAGAGGGATATGCAACGTTCTATTTAGTAGACAAAGCGACTGGACGTGAATCTGAAATTCAAAACAGCGATTTTCTAACACAAACACAAGAAGATCAGATGGCTACCCAACCTGACATGATTCTGCAGTATGCGCAAATCTTGAAGGAACACTATGATGGAAGAGTATTGCGTTATGGAGACTATAAGTTCCCCATAAAAGATCCTGAGATTCGAGCAGAAATTTATGTGAGTTTAAATGGAAGGCCATCGCAGTTATTTGTCGATAAAAAACATGATTTAACGCAATTTCCCTATAACTTGGCGCACCGAAATTGGATCGAGCCTCTAGACGAATGAAACTGTTACTCTCCATATCGTTTTTGTTGATGTTGACCTGCGCTCAGGCACAAGTCAAAGGTCGTGTCGTAGACTCAAAATCGATTGGGATTCCAGCGGTCAAGCTGAAGAATCAAAACAACGGAAGGCTCGCTCGAACTTCAGAAGACGGATCGTTTACAATTGCTGCTCAACGCGGAGATACGCTCATTTTCACAATGCTATCCTTCGATACTTTGGTGCACGTGATCACAGAAAGGGATTTGACAAAGAAGCTGACCGTTTCACTCCTTGAAGATTATCAAGATGTTGAAGGGACGAATGTCATTCGCAAGCACATGGAAGGCTTCGATGTTGGTTTTCTTCCTCCAGTTCGCGGAGTTCAGATTTATACTGGAACGAACGCTGTGATCGAATTATCAAAATTGAGTGGAGCAAAATCAGCCGCGAATCCAAGGGAGATCTTTGCGAAAGTTCCCGGCTTAAACATTTGGGAAAGCGATGGTGCAGGAATTCAAATTGGAATTGGGGGGCGTGGACTGAGTCCAAATCGAACGGCGAATTTCAATACACGTCAAAACGGTTATGACATTAGCGCTGATGCTTTGGGTTATCCTGAGAGCTATTACACTCCACCGTTCGAAGCGCTGAAATCCATTGAAATTATTCGTGGTTCTGCTTCCTTGCAGTTCGGGACGCAATTCGGTGGTCTATTGAATTTCATCATCAAAGACCCACCCACGAACACTCCTTTCGAATTTACTTCACGAACTACGGGCGGGATGTATGGTTACCTCGGAACATTCAATCGCGTGGCAGGATCGAAGAACCGTGTTTTTTATCAAGCTTACCATCAATACAAACGAGGCGATGGATATCGCCAGAACTCAAATTTTGATCAACACCAAGCCTTCGCCCAATTCGGATACTACATCACCGAAAACATCAAAGTTCGACTAGAATATACGCACATGAACTACCTCGCGAGACAAGCAGGCGGTTTGTCGGATGTTTTGTATGAAGAAGATCCTCGACAGAGTTTGAGAGATCGAAACTGGTTCAATGTCAATTGGAACATGCTCGCGCTTCATTATGATCATGAGATTTCAAAGAAGGCGCATTTCAATGTGCGTGCATTCGGTATGGCATCGAGCAGAAAGACGCTTGGATTCCTTGGAAAGATCACTCAACAAGATCCTGGAGGAGCACGTGATATGTTGTCGGGAGATTTCAGGAATGGAGGCATTGAAGGCAGGTTTTTACAGCGCTATGATCTGAATCGTAAGAAAGACATTTCTAAATTGCGTGGAGCCTTTTTGATCGGAGCGAGATACTATCAAGGAAGAACAACCGCCAATCAAGGAGTTGCGACGGACGGAGATGACGCCAATTTTGCTTATCGAAATCCTGATGATCTGGAAGGATCAGCGTTCAGTTATCCGTCAGAAAACTTAGCGGGTTTTGCCGAGAACATTTTGTTTATTGGAGATCACACTACGGTCAATTTTGGAATGAGAATGGAAGCGATTCGAAGTGGTTCGAACGGCTATTACAAACGCTATGTGGTTCATCCCGTGAACATGGATACACTCGCCGTTTACACGATTGATGATAATAACGAAGTCAACCGTTTTGTTCCTTTATTTGGCGCCGGAGCCTCTTATCGAACGAGCAAACGATCGAAAGTGTACGCGAATTTCACGCAAAATTATCGTGCCATCAACTTTACAGATATTCGTATTTCAAACCCAAACATCGTTATTGATAGTTTGATCAAAGATGAGTATGGTTACACAGCAGAGCTGGGTTTCCGAGGGATTCAGAGCGACTTTTGGATTTACGATGTAGCAGCATTCTATGTGTTCTATGGAGATAAAATTGGATTGGCTCCAAAAGCGGGGACAACACTTAAAGAACGAACGAATATCGGTAACGCCAGAAATATGGGCTTGGAGTTATTCACGGAGATTGATTTTATCAAGGCATTCAGAGATTCTGCAAAACATTCCTTGTCACTTTTCGTGAATGCAGCCTACATCAATGCAAAATACATTACGTCCAAAGAACCGAATTTCGTAGGAAAAGATGTGGAATACGTCAGTCCATTC
>JBGCDF010000320.1:0-4109 GCA_045105095.1 Crocinitomicaceae bacterium
GAATTTGAAAACAAAAAAGTTCGTTCAGCAATATTGGTAGACTTCATTTTATCGGTGGAAATCATTATTCTTTCTTTAGGGATTGTATTGGAAGAGACGATCGGGATGCAAATTGCGGTGGTGACGATTGTAGCTATTTTGGCTACTATTGGCGTGTACGGACTAGTCGCACTTATCGTGCGCATGGACGATGTTGGTTACCGCTTGATGAAAAGCAGTGAAAGCAAGACAAGTTTCAAGGCTCGACTTGGAAACTTATTGGTAAAAACCTTACCGTGGGTGGTTCGCACCTTGGCTGTTGTTGGAACACTGGCTATGATCTTGGTTGCCGGTGGAATTTTCGTTCACAACTTACACTTTATCCACGATTGGGTGCATGGACTCCCTGCGATGTTAGGTGAATTCATTGTTGGATTAGCCGTTGGGTTTGTTGCTCTGCCGATTGTCTTGGCGGTGAAATCACTTTTTGGTAAGAAGGCGCATTAGGTTGGATTATTGGATTGTTGGACGCTGCGCGTTAGGTTTTCCGATTTTTCAATTGTCTATTTTCCGAAGCGAGACCTTTGAATAAAATAGCGTACTTGGAGGACTGAGGTTCTCGAAGTCCGGTTTTCCGATTATTGGATTTTGGACGCTTCGCGTTGGATTCACTGCGTCGTAGGTAAACTTAGCGTTCACTTTCGAAAACGTTACTTTACCTTCTATGCTGCTTCGCGGTCTCTTCTTCAGCAGTGCTGATTGTCCGATTTTTAGATTGTCTGTTACGAGAGACGTTATTCTTCAGGAGCCAAACGAACCACGATCCCGTTAATCTCTTCGGTGATCTGGATTTGGCAACCCAAACGACTATTGTCTTCTACGAAGAAAGCCTGATCAAGCATATCCAATTCATCATCACTTTGCTCTGGAAGTTCAGTATCCGATTCGAGGTAACACTGGCAGGTAGCGCACATTGCCATTCCACCGCATTCGCCCTTCACGGGAAGTTCATAGGCTTTACATACTTCCATGATATTCATACTCATGTCCGTTGGAGCAGTAAGTTCGTGGCTCACTCCTTCTCGGTCGATGATGGTAACGGTAATTTCGTTCATTTGATTTTTTTGCTACGCAAAGATACGGAAATATCGAAAATCGAGTGTTACTTACGTTGCACTAGTTGTAAACGCGCAATTGCTGGTTTCCATCCCACACTGCTTGGTATTGTCTTAATCCAAATACGGAATTGGATATAGGAGAGCCGTCATACAATGAGAATGCTGCATTGTTGCACGTATCGTTCAATTGCAAGAAGTTGTTATCATCTGGAACGAGAGGCTGAGCGCACGATGTTCCCACTTCATCTGCCGGAGAGTGACGATCAAATGCTATGAACTCGTCTATGCTACGACGATAAATAATAATCCCTCTTGAACCTCCATTTGCATAAGCCCAACCACTCACTCCCATAAGTGGTGAGTAACTCGGTAAGGAAATATCAATGGTGAAATCAAATGGAATATTTGGCACTGGATGCTGCTCGTTTTTCGTACAAGCCGAAATCGAAACAAGAACTAATAGATATAAAATAAATCGTACCTTCATTGCGTTGTGTAGATATACAAATGTATGAAGATAAAAACGTTTTATACAGTCCTTTTATTGTTACTCGCTATAAATTTTAGCAGTTGTAAGAGTAGTTCGGATTCTGGAGTGATGACTGCGGATGAAGTTACTGCGCAATTAGAAAAGAAAAATAAGAAGCAAGCAAAGGCGAATAAGAAACTTAAGAAAGAGGCATATAAAGCGTATTGGAGTAATCAGACGAAGGAAGCTAGGAAGTCGATTCGACGAAATAATCGGCGCGCTAAGCGATTGGCGAGGCATCGGAAGAAAGGCGGGCGTTGATTTGTTCGATTGTCCGATTCTCAGATTTTCCGATTGTTTGATTGTTTGATTGTTTGATTGTTTGATCTCCAAAAATTTATGTTGAAAGCTCTTTTCTTATCCCCTAAGTTTCGTTCCTGAAAATCATCTTATCTTCGAGACATGTTTCAATTTTTGTCAATCACTAAATCATTCACTCTCACCTTCGTTGTTTTTTGTGGAGGACTTTTATTGCTGAACAGTTGTGAGGACTCCAGTGAAGATTCAAATGAAGAGGTAATTACCGAAGAACGAGACCCGCGTTTCCTTCAATGCTATTTTGAAGATGATTTAGCAAAGAACAGGTGCGACTCGGTGTTGATCTCCATTTTCGGAAAGGAACTCTTTTCACGGAACATACAATTTGACAAGGGCGAAAGCACCTTAAATTGTGAAGTTGATGGGGATATTCAGCTTATTGCTTTTGGAGATAGCAACTACTGCATTCCGAATTCTTATGATTTGCGCTATGTGTTGAATAGTAACGGGAATTCCATCTTCCCTTTCCGAATGGTGGCTGGAAATGACATGGTATTTGAACCAGTTTCGACAATTATTCAAGATCAACTGATGGGGTATCGAAAACTGTTGGAGGGTAATTTTAATATCAGTTACACCAAGGCGAAATCCATTGCGGTAATGGAAGGAGTAGATTTCAATGAATCTTATCTTGAGCTGGTGATGAACGAAGAAGATTCACTCTCGACATCTCCCAGTTATCTTTGGGAGGCGGAATTGGAGTACGACCACAATTCTGTTCTTTTGTTGTTGATCGACGCGATGTCTGGAGAAACCCGTAAAGAACTATTAACTCCCGAAAGCTTTCGGGAGAAAGCATCAAATAATCCGTGATGAGAAGACTTTTTCCGTTCATACTATTGTCGATTCTCTCACTGAACAGTTTCGGTCAGGACACGCCCGTGCCGCCGCCTCAAGTTCGTTTTCCTGACAACGGCATTGAAACTTCTACTATCATCAGAAAGTATTTCTTTGAGGGGATCGATTTCTCTGAAAAAGGTCAAGAACTGGTCATTCTCACTAAAGAACCTCAGACTCAACTAGCAGAAGATATTGGTTATCGAGTGTACAGCGATACGAGCTTTCTGAATCAAATAACGTCGGAGTTCTATCGAGACATTGATACACGAAAAGGAGAAGTAGCACATTTTTGCGGTCATGACATTTACTTCTACATCAAGTCTGGCAAAAACTTAAAATTCTTCAATAAAATCAACTCGCATTGTGGGATCAGTAAACTCGGTTGCGACGATCTGGATGTACTCGTAGAAAATGGAAGAGCGTTGTCTGCAGACAGCTTAAAAATACTCGATTTCGTTTCTTTTAAACCAACAGAACTGATTGATGAAGATGCTCTATACGTATCCGCCATCTCATCCGACGGCATATGGCAAGATTATCAGCCGCTTTTCTATAATACCTGCTCCAAACCAAAATGGTTGTATGATGGTAAGTTTCAAACCACTCTGCAAGTAGATCACGAAACGCCTATAAATGAATACATCGATCGATTCTTTGAGCATGTTGATTCACTCGAATTCAGAAATATCAATTATGCGCTAGAACACGAAGATGAAGAACGACTCCATCTATTCAACTTTACATCTCCTAATCTGACGGAACTTAGGCTGAACGTGTTTCTCGACAACGATTATTATCACTACTTTGAGGGGTATGAGATCAAACCAAATGACTACCCGAAAAGAAAAATTGAAATGGGCGATGGTTTCATCATTGTGATTAAGTAATTCATTCCATTCAACTAACCTTTCAAATACTCAACATTGAAATTATTCCGAAAAAGAAAAAAGGTCCATAACGAAAATTGGAGAATCTGGAACTTCTTCGACGAGCAAGATTATTTCGGCTTGATTACCTACGACGTGACTTATTTGGAGGCTACTGAGAAGTATGCCTGTAAAGCAGAAATTGCACTGGACTTTCTGATTCCAGAAACTTGGATGGACGAACGTTTATTTCCTCTACCCGAAGGGCACCGTTCGCTCGTTGAAATAGAGGATCAGTTGATTTCTCTGTTGGAAAAAAAACGCATTGATTGTGTTCAAGTAGTTCGATTGACTTATGACGGTAAGCGTACTTTTATTTTTGAAGTGAACGACCTCGTTGCTTTTTTGGAAACGATGAAATCTTGGGCACCGAGGCAAATGATTGAGATTGACATCGAT
>JBGCDF010000321.1:0-2538 GCA_045105095.1 Crocinitomicaceae bacterium
GGATGGACTTTAATAAATGAGAAGACTGTTCAAGCTGTTAAGAACACATCTGAATCGATGAATATGGAGAAGTTTTATACTTTTGATTCAATACTTAAACCGATAAAAAATGGCGACTCACGTTGAAAAAATGACCTTCAATCCATTTCAGGAGAACACTTTTGTAGTTCACGATGGGAATGTGTGCGTAATTGTAGACCCTGGTTGCTTCAATAACTCAGAAGAAGCTCATTTAGTGAATTTCATTGAGTCGAATGGTTTAACACCTGTTGCTGCGCTCTTGACACATGGACATTTGGATCACGTGGCGGGACTCGATTTTATCAATCGAACGTATGGAATTGACGTTTACCTAAATAAAACAGATCTCCCAACCTTCAATGCTTCCCATATCGCTGCGCACTTGTACGGTTTGAAAGGATTCATTCAACCGGAAGTTCCGAATAAATTGATGAAAGGAAATGAAGAATTGGTGTTTGGAAACATGAAATTCAAGGTAATCGACGCTCCCGGACATTGTGTTGGACATGTGGTTTTCTACAACCAAGAAGATGGATATGTACTGAACGGAGACGTTATTATGCAAGGGAGTCACGGTCGAACGGATTTACCAGGAGGAGATTCAGCGACACTTAAGAAAACGATCTTTGAAACCATGTTTGCTCTACCTGATGATACGGTTGTTTACTGCGGTCATGGTCCTGAAACGACCATCGGAATTGAAAAACAAAGCAACATGGCTGTTACGTTTCGATCTTTGGGTTAGTTATCCATTAAGTACCTGAACTTCTCTTCCTTTTTCCACCTTGTTGTTCCTATGACTTTGTGTTTGATATTTTGGAATATTTGAATATCGATATATATCAATATGCCGAGCACACTTTTGTTTCACTAATGGTACACCAGCACACATTATTGTTCATGGATCAACGACAAAAGTTGGGGATTAGGGATAAATTTGTGATGATCCTAAACTAGCTTCTAATCTTCGTATTGGATTAACTCAGTCTTTATTGATCTGATTCTGTCTCCTATTTCTCTGTTTCGACGGCAAATTTATGCCTTGCTCTGTATCACTGACAAGGTTGAAATGAACTGCTACGCATCCCTTGCATTGATTCAGTGCGCGTCATTTAATTGGCCTAAAACACAGAAATATGAAAACAAGATCGAAAACCGAACAGCAAGAAAATCAATCAATTAACAAAGTAGTCAGACGATTGTTTGAATTACAGATTGAATTGGAACAAATGAACCGTACGCGCCATGAATATGTGTATGAAGTTAGACAGATTATTCAGTCCGTGGATGATTTATTCGAACGTTTGATGAACAAGGTCCATGATGAATAATTGAATCCCAAAAAGCGTATGTGATAAGAAATTATGTACGCTTTTACAATTTGGTCTACAGGTTTTGACGTTGATCCTTGTTCACTACATTCAATTGTAATGAATCAGACATCCTGAATTTCGCTAACTTTAGCCGGTGCGCATTGCTATCAATACCCGATTCTTACTCTCCACGAAAATGGAAGGTTTTGGCTGGTACACCTTTGAAATTGTGAAGAGGCTGGTAGAAAATCATCCCGAGCACGAGTTTATCTTTTTCTTTGATCGCCCTTTTGATGAGAAATTCATTTTTGGACCGAATGTGACTCCTGTAGTTCTGAATCCGCCAGCAAGACATCCAATTTTGTTTCGAATTTGGTTCAACTACTCGGTGAAGCGCGCATTGAAAAAATACGGTGCAGATGTATTTTTCTCACCAGATGGTTTTCTATCTCTCACTTCTCACCTTCCTCAGGTTGGAGTGATTCACGACATCAATTTCGAACATCATCCAGAAGATATTCCATCCTCTGCGCGTAAGTACTTGCGAAAATACTTCCCTCGCTTTGCCAAAAAGGCAACGCATTTATTGACGGTTTCCGAGTATTCGAAACAAGATATCTGCAAGACCTACGACATTGACCCTTCCAAGGTGACGGTTTCTTGGAATGGAGCCTCTACTCGCTTTAACCCGATTCCGAACGGACAGAAAGAAGTCGTTCGCACCAAGTATTCGAATGGGAAGAACTACTTACTGTTTGTTGGAGCGTTGCATCCACGGAAAAACCTCAAACGATTAATTGCAGCCTACGGCAATTTGGTCGAATCGGATGCAACCTTTGATTATGAATTGGTTATTGTAGGCGAAGCTTTGTGGAAACGATCAGGTTTCGAATTAGCGATCAATGAACAGACAAAATCGCGCATCCATTTTACGGGGCATTTATCACTCGACGATTTGGCTCAAGTGATGGCATCTGCCAGCGTGTTTACCTTTGTTCCGTATTTCGAAGGGTTCGGAATTCCATTGGTTGAAGCCATGCGCTGCGGGACGCCTATCTTATCGGGTAATTTGACTTCCTTACCAGAAGTGGCAGGTGATGCCGCCTTGTATTGTGATCCGTTTGACGTAGATGATATTACTGCGAAGCTTCAGCAAATTTGTTCAGATGAATCACTTCGAAAAGAACTCTCGCAGAAGGGATTG
>JBGCDF010000322.1:0-13525 GCA_045105095.1 Crocinitomicaceae bacterium
CACCGAATGATCCTCCAATACACATAATAGCAAATACAACAGCAAGCACAGCACCGAAGCCTTTCATTCCTTTCGATTTCAAACCATTCTTTAGGTAGTACATTGGCCCACCATAAACAGTTCCATCTTCAGCAATCTCTCGGTACTTTACACCTAGTGTACATTCGACAAATTTTGATGCCATACCCAGGAAACCGGCAACGATCATCCAGAATGTTGCTCCTGCCCCACCAATTGTTAAGGCAATAGCTACTCCTGCAATATTACCAAGTCCTACAGTTGCTGAGAGCGCAGCTGTTAAGGCCTGAAAATGCGAAACTTCACCATGGTGATCCTCATCACTCTCCACGCGAATTGTGTCAATAATATCCCCATCAACCGAGTGGACATTAGCTAAATCCTTATCCGTTTCATCACCAGCAGATTCAATGTCATCATATTTCCCTCGCACTACATTTATCGCCGTCACGAAACCACTAAAGTTGATTAATCTAAAGTAGATTGTAAAGAACAATGCTCCCAAAATCAATGGAAATAATACCCAGTATACTTTAATATCTTCAGTGAATTCAATTTGATAAAAGATGAAGCCAACGAACGGCCCTGTTAACCATCCAAAAGCCTTGTCAATTTTCTCATCCATGCCCTGTTCTTGAGCAAACTGAATAAATGGTAAAAGTGTCGAAACGACAGCGATTAAGTATTTCATAATGTAGTTTTGAGTATCGGCGATTTCATCCATCGCGGTGCAAACAAAGATAATAATATTCTCCACTTCTGCCCGCCTGCTCTATCGAGCGCTTAGTGGGCCATATCTGGGTAAAGTATTGTCAGCGTCTCTTCGAGTGTATGCGGTTTATAATTTATTTGTTCATATGCTTTCGAAAGGTCGAAACCAGTTCTCGGTGGTCGCCGTATCATTAAAAAAAAAATGGAACTGGAAAGTTTACTTACCTGATTCGTTGTCAGGTTGACGTGCTGACCAATTCGAATTACAAGGTCAAAAATAGACATGGTTTCAGGACCAGAGACATGGTAAATCCCTGTTTGGTTGTTTTCGAAGACTCCCATACACCCTGCAGCCAAATCTTCCGCCCATGTTGGAGCTCGGAACTGATCATCAACAATGGTCAAAGGGTCACCTTTCTCCAGGGCCGATTTTGCCCATGCAATAATGTTCGACTTCGTTAAATTTTCTGCATTCCCATAGACAATGATTGTACGAACAATTGAATTGTCTGTTGTCGATTCATTATTCACGACTCCTTCTGCATCCACTTTCGATTTAGCATAAGCACTGAGTGGATTCATTTGATCTTCTTCGGAATAATTGCCCTTTTCTCCATCAAACACGAAGTCGGTTGATAACAATTGAAAATGCGCATTGATTTTATTACAGGCTTCCACGAGGTACTTGACTGAGGTCACGTTGATCAATTCGCAATCTTTCGGATTCAACTCGCATTGATCTACGTTGGTCATCGCCGCAGTGTGGATCACATGTGTCGGGTTCACATCTGAAACAACATTGAGCACTTCTTCCCGATTAGTGATGTCCATCATCATGTATAGATCTTCGGGACATTTCGAGTTCCTATTCTCTCCTTTGGAAGTTGGCACAAAGTCTACACCTTCTTTGATGCAATAATCTACCAATTTTTGGCCCAACAATCCATTGGAACCTGTAATTAATATTTTCATTTTCTATTCAATTCAAAGTGTTTCACCAGCTTTCTAATTTGTTTTGTTGTTCCCAAGACGAACAATTTTGATCCTTTGCCAACTTTCACATCAAAGTTTGGATTGATTAGGTATTCTCCATCTTGCGATTTGAAACCTACAATTGTTACTCCGGTAATTCCGCGTGATTCCAACTCGCCTATGGTATGATCACGTAGTTCCTCAGGCAGTTCTTCGTAGGAGATTGACTCCACATTCGATTCCATATACCCTTGCACACGGATGCTGTCGATGAACTCCATTACATCTGCATTTCCCACTAGAGACGCCATGTGTGAACCGCCAACAGCATCGGGCATGATGACATTATTCGCTCCTGCAAATTTCAACTTGGAAACGGATGAAGGGTTTGACGCACGACTTACAATGAATACCTTTTCGTTCAATTGTCTAGCTGTCAAAACCACATAAAGATTATCAGCATCTTTCGGCAAACACGTAATAACCGCCCTCGCATACTCAACGGAAGCACGCTTGAGAATCTCGTCATCTGTACTATCTCCATACAAAAAGTTCGTATCGTCGTCCTGATGGGTAATCAAGTGTTCATCCTTTTCTAGGATAACAAACTTCACACCGTTGGCCTTAAGATCAGCCGCCACTTGACTTCCAACCCTACCATACCCGCAAATAATAACGTGATCTTTCATGCTTTTCAATTGTTGCGTCAATTTATATTCTCGAAGATGTTTTTTGTATTGTCCTCCGACTAAAAACGTAGTGATCGATGTAATCGCATATGCGAAGCTACCCAAACTCGAAATAATCAAAAACGTGGTGAACAATTTCCCTTCTAACGATAACGCTCCAACTTCACTAAATCCTACAGTTGAGACTGTAATGATTGTCATGTAGAAGGCATCCACGAAGCCCCAGTCCTCAATGAACATGTAGCCAACAGTTCCTCCAGCTGTAATCAGGAAGAGAAGAATCAAAAAGTAATAGATTCGAGAAAATAATTTTGATCTAAACAGATTCATTTATAACTCCCAGATAGTGTTTCGGCGTTTTCGCTGAAGTTTAAAATAGTGCTTGTTTTCAAGGATCCACGCCATGATAAGATAAATCAGTAAAGGTGATCCAAGCGCAATGAACGAAGCATAGATAAAGCCTACTCGTACTTTCGATGTACTGATTCCCAATTTGCGGGCCCACCACTTACAAACCCCGAAGGATTTCATCTCGAAAAAGAAAACAATTTTCTGTATCACTTTGATCGATTTAAGACGTTCACACCTATCTCACAAGATAGGCTTTTTCCACAAAAATACTGACAAACGAGCATCCGATCTAGCGAGTAAATGGAATTTTTAACTAATCCCTCGTACATTCCTTCATGTAAAGATCAAATACTTCTGCGGATGTGGTGACCGTTTCCTTTTCAATCGCATCCACAAGCGTCTTGCATTTCGAAAAATACTCAACTAGGCGTTTTTTCTTCAGCCCCAAAAACCCTTGTGTAGCCCGAACCATTTGATTAGATCCAGAGATATGAAATAAGGGAAAGGAATCGACAAATTCACTATCATCGTACGCGAACTCTTGCGCGTAAAGGACCAAATCCTCATTGGATGAAATCACCTTTAAAAACACAGATGGCGAATTGTTATCACTGTAATAGAAAGTTTTGAGTAATACGGATTCATTTCGAAGTCTAACAGATCTGAAATCCACACCTCCACAACCATACGCTGCAATATCTGAGGCTGAATACTTTTTTACTTTTCTCTTCCCCTCTTGTACGAAACGAATTTTTTCGTAGATCTCTACAAATAAACCAGGGTTCCGGTCTTGGACCAGACCAAGAATTGTGTCACCTTCCATATTGACGATATAGCCAGGTGCAAAGTCTTTACGCGCAAAAGTAGACTTCGTGCACGCAAGAACAATCAAAAACAATGTAATTTCGAAAAGTTTCATCGATAGATTTTACCGCAAAGATACCTTCAATTACTTTACCGAGTTGATTGGAACCCTGTCCAAGACCTTTAAACCCACTTCGCATTGAAGACACTTTTTCTGAGAACAATAGTAACGATTCAATGCTAGCAGGCCTTGAGAATCGAATGCGTTTTCAGCGCTAACATCGTTCTTTTTCCAGTTTCGAATAACAGAGTTTCGCTCAGGAGGCAAGGCACTCAATAGCTCAATGGCCTTATCCAGAAAGTGTTCATTTCTCGTTCTCTCGGAAACCAAATAGAAAAATGGCACGATCGAATTCATGAGCATGTGGTTTCGCATACTCTCTGTCAACTGGTACTTTTTTGTTGAATATTGCAAGGTGTTGAGATAGGAGTTCAAATAAGAGATCGGTTCTGGAGCATCCAAAACTCCCATCAGTTTCTTCAACTCAATTTGTGCCACGAATTCTGCGAATTGCGGAATACGCGTAGATGGAAAATTAGCTGGCCGAGTGCCTTTAAAATGCCACTGATATTGATTCGTTAATCTCTTCGAGAAATCCCCCTGAGCAAAACCGCTTGTCGCCAAGATCAATTGCTTTCGCTTTTGAGGGCTCATTTGACGGAGCGCACTCCAAGGGATCACTTCCGCCAGTTCCAGAAAAGCACCTTTGTTAATCCCCATACCAAAAGCGGATGCCAGCAAACGATACAAGACTTCTTCCAAATTCAACTCCAGAAATGGCTGTACGTTCAGATCCAGTTTTTGGATGAGAGCTTTGGTTTTCATCGATGACCAAAAGATGGAGTCCACCGAGTCAATTGACCCTTTGCACGGCAAGTCAACTCCTGGTTGATCCGATACGGTAGATCTTCTGAAATGATCGAAATCAATAAAATCCTTTAGCTCGAGTGTTGGAATCGAAAAACCATTCTGCACTATTTGCACGTCATTATGGTAAACAACATGCAACACAACACTGTCGTATGCTTTATCCTGATGGTGTTTATGTTTATACCAATCCGAACCGTTGACATGAATTTCAACAGCTCCGTGAAATTCCAAATTGTCAAATTCGACACAGGCTTCTTTAAAGTCAGGTCCGCTGTGAGAAACATTGTGCTTCCCAGGGTTTTTCACCGTTATCGGTGCACCATTCGTCAGCTTTAGTTGAGGGCTTGGAAGTCGTGACTGACTCCAAATACGCTGCAGATAATCTTCATGCATATCAAAATATAGATAGGTTAGGTCTATTTAAGATACGAAAAAAGGCGCTCAAATTGAGCGCCTTCCAAAATTTTATTCTCTTTTTTAGTACTTCAGATACGTCAAGAACTTAGGGTCAGCGGGAGGTGCTGTTTCTGCATCGAAATCTAATGAGAATACTGCTCCTTCCGTACGACGGTTCATCGTATGAAGCGCCTCGAACAATTCCTTGTTTGGTCTTCTGTAAGCGTTAATGTACGCTTCCTTCAATACTGTAGGAACTCCACCCTGACGTTGTGAAGCGTGGTACTCACCATTTTCTTCGTATACCGTTCTTGGAGATTCCTCACCTTTTCCAACTGGAACAATTCTTCTTGGATCGATACCTCTTTCTTCTACCAAGTACTTGTAACAAGCACGGGCTCTGTTTTCAGAAAGAATCTGGTTTCGATCGTTACGACCACGTGAATCGGTGTGTGAACTCAACTCCAATACCAAACGTGGGTTCTCGTTTAAGATTTCAACAACAAATTCCAATGAATCTTTTGACATACATGTTTCGTCGTTGATGAATTCCCATTTGTTCAATACGTATCGAACCTCTGGAAGACGAATTGGTTTAATTGGGAATAGACCCATATTCATTACAAAATCTTGATCGTAGTCAACTCCGTTAGTTGTCAACTGCATACCGATTGAATCTTCGTAGTATCCGTCTTTCGCGATTTTCATTGTGTAATCACTTGATTCGTTGATGTAACGATCTCCTGCTGGTTTTTTATCCCAGAAGATAGTTCCATCCTCCTCAGTGATTCCTGACCAGTTTCCACCAGGACCACTAACAGTGATCAATGCTCCTTCAAGTGGTGCTCTTCCATCTCCTAAATCTTGAGCTGTTACCTTCAAGCTGTATAAGTAAGGCGGTTGCTCGTATGAGTAAATGTCTGGAATGTTCTCTCCGTTCGGTCCTTTTCTTTCAGAAGTGAAGTAACCAAAACGACCATCTTCACTTGCTTCGATCATACCGAAATCATTGTTCTCTCCATTGATTGGTGAACCAACGTTTTTAGGATTCTCCCATTTGTTCTCTTCTCCTACTTTCGTAGCGCGGAAGATATCCAAACCTCCAAGTCCTGGACGTCCGTCAGTCGAGTACAACAAGTCTCCATTATTCGCGAATGTTGGGAATAGCTCGTTTCCTTTTGTATTGATTTCTGGCCCCATGTTCTTTGGCACAGCCCAAGAGTCAGTTTTACGATCGTACGTTGTGTACCACAAGTCACGACCTCCGTAACCTCCAGGCATATCAGATGCGAAGATCAAATATTTACCATCAGCAGTACATGGGTGACCAACAGAAACGGTATCGTTTGGCTTCAATTTTAATTTTGTTGGTTCTTTCCACTCTTTCTTACCTTTTGCTTCCGACATCCAAATGTCACAACCAAGGTTCTGCTTCTTAACACTCGGACAACGAGTGAAGAACATTAATTTGTTTCTGCTATCAAAGCAAACTGTCCCTTCGTCATCTTGTGTATTGATTCCTTCACCAACTACCTTATATGGTTCAGTCCAATTTCCTTTCTTATCCAATTCTGAAATCCATAAGTCCATGTATGGCTCACAAGATCTTGGGTTTACTTCTTTTCCTGTAGCTCCTACACGAGATGATCCAAAATACAATTTCGTTGACTTACGATCTCCAAACATTGGAGACATGTCAAACTCAGGCTTGTTGATCGCAGTTTGGTTTTCAATTACGTATGGTTTCTTCTCAGCGATATATACTTTATTATTATCACAAGACTCGATACCAGCGTTTGCTCTTGCATCACCTGGGACTAGATCTTTATACTTCTGATAATTCTCTTTCGCTTTTTCGAATTCGCGCATTTTCAAAAGCATGTCTGCGTTGTATAAATACACTAAAGGCTCGTCTTCGTAATGCTCTAAAAGAATTGCACGATCATACCATTCGTTTGCATCTCGGTATCTCTCCGTATTGCGATAACATTCAGCCGTTTTGAAAGACATATCGGCTTTCTTCTTTTGGGCACCCTTACCTTTTCTAGTGATTTTTGCATACGCTGTTTTACAAAGCTCAGCGGCGTCACAGTAGTTTTGACGAATGTAGGCATCATTTGCCTTTATTATCGCTTTATTTTGAGCAAAGGTTAAGGAAGAAACACAAAGTAAGAGTAACGTAAGTACAACATTAATTTTCATAAACTCGTTCTTTTCAAGTAGTGAATTCATTAATAATTAAGCCCTCAATAAGGTTAGTCATGGGAGCAATATCAGGTAAAAGTAATATAAAAAAGCAATTTTTATCACGAGAGTCGAAGATATTTAACAACTCATCTTGCAATCCTGCCTATTCGTCGTTAATTCCTGTATACTTTTCCCATTTATCTAATATCTCCTGAAACCCTGAGGGCAAACTAGAATTCAATTGTATATATTCATTTTTCGTTGGGTGTTGAAAGCCCAAGGTTTTTGCGTGAAGTGCCTGTCCATCAATTAATGCAAAACAATTTTCAATGAATCGCTTGTATTTTGCATTCGTTGTTCCTTTCAAAATTCTGTCTCCTCCATACTCCAAATCACCAAACAATGGATGGCCAATGTACTTCATATGAACACGAATTTGATGCGTTCTTCCTGTTTCAAGCTTACACTCAACAAGTGTTACATATCCGAAACGCTGTATTACTTTATAATGTGTAACGGCATGCTTGCCCATAACGCCATCTGGAAAAACGGTTACAATTTTCCTGTTTTTCAGAGATCGACCTAAATTTCCAGTTACTGTTCCGTCTTCTTTTACATCTCCCCAAACAAGGGCCCAGTATCTTCTCTCAGTGGTTCGGTCGAAAAATTGCTTCGCCAAATGCGTCAAAGCGTGTTCGGTTTTGGCAATTACAACCAAGCCCGTAGTGTGTTTATCCAAACGGTGAACAAGCCCTGGGCGACCGTAATAGTTCTCAGGCATGCTTGGGAGATTATCAAAATGATACGCCAATGCATTTAATAGTGTACCTGTATAATTCCCAAATCCTGGGTGCACGACCATACTGGATGGTTTATTTACCACAACCAATTGATCATCTTCATACTCAACATCAATAGGGATATCCTCAGGAATTAATTCAATCTCGCGCACAGGGTAAGGAAGGACGATGGAAATATCGTCGTTTGGTTTCACTTTGTAATTCTGTTTAACAGCTTTACCGTTAACAAGAATACTCCCGTTCTTTGCGGCATCTTGAATTTTCGTTCTCGTCGTGTTTGGGAGTCGATCCATCAAGAATTTATCGATACGAAGTTGTTCTTGTCCTGGATCGGTCTTTATCCGATGGTGCTCGAATAATTCATTGTTCTCCGATTCTTCTTTGGAGTTTTCGGTTTCTTCGGCCATTAGCGCTTGATTACCTTTATGATTTCTCCAATCCCCTTCAACTTCAATATATACACCCCATTTGGGTTTTGTGATAAGTCGATTTGGCTCGAATTCGTATTAACAATCAATCGTCCTTGAAGATCGAATACCTCTACTCCATTATACAGCGACTGATCCATATCGATAGTAACCACCCCGGTCGTTGGGTTAGGATAAGCGATCACAGTTGGTTTTACTTGTGCTACTTCCTCCTCAATTCCCAATGAGATATCCATTCCAGTGGAGAAGATCGGTCTCATCATAACACTTCCTTCAATGGACGATTGAATCCAAGTTGTTTCTTCATCAATACTGAAGAAGGTTTTGTCGTTATTGACAATGTTCTTATCTAGACCAACATTCATTCTCTCCGCGCCGAACTGTCTCCAACCGACATAGAATGTACCATCAACAGGCACTCTCATTGTGTCTTTAAAGTAATACGTAGTGAACAGGTTTCTATCAAACTCATATTTCGGGGTACGAGGAAAGAAGAATTCATCTTGATACAATAGCGTATCTGGTTCCCCACCAGCATCACTCCATACACTTATCAAAAATAATTCGTTCGATACATCATTCACAGAAGGAACCCAACAGATGTTCACTCCGATCAAGGAGTCTGCTTCGTAAGGTGTGTATTGAACAGCTAATCGTGCGGCGTTACCTGTAGGACCATACGCTTGCTCGGCAGATCCGTCGTCATATGCATAATAATTCGCGAATACTTGATCAGTGATAGTCGAATCGTTTTGAACGAAGTTCGGGAATTGTGCTGAAGCTTTGGTTACAACCTGGAAGGTTTCACTTAAGCCAGTCTTCGTTTCGTCAAAATGATACCCAGAAGAAAAGTCGTGATAAGAAGTATACACCGTTCGAGGGTCGTAGTTGATGTTTCCACCCGACAATGTTTGACCAACCAATGTAAAGGTCCCTTCTTGAGCTCCCCCGTATAGAACCTCCGTAGAACCATCCTGATTATTTTCGGCAATGTTACTTCCATTTCGAACGACCACCTCCACATCTGAAGACATCTTTCCAGAAAAGTTATTCTTCCAGTGATCCCATGGAACGGACGTATAGTCAGTAATCAAGGTATTTATTGGATAAACAATTGCATAGTCTTTAAACAAGGTGTCCTGATATCCTGAGAGCGCTCTCAAATTCACGTAATCAAGGTTAAAATGATCGAGACTACCTGATAAACCTCCGTAGTTCTTAAATCTGAACTGGAAATCTTGTTTAAAGAAATCAGGGCTTTCGATGCGGACATGTCCTACTTCAAAATCCTCCACTGGCTTTCCAGTTGTACTCCATATCCATACCCACTGTTGAAGATCAGGCGCGTAGAATTCAAGAATTAGCGAATCACCAGACTCCGGCACATCACCGAACCCTTCTGTTTGATACAAGAAACTGAGATACACTGAATCCGAAGCATCCACTCCAGACATATTAATAGGTTTGGACGTTAAGCGATCGGCATAATTCGTAGTAGCCGATCCGAAATCATAAGGAAATCCAAATTCATCCAATCCGTCAAACGTTGCAATTCCCAACGACCATGGATCAACTGCGAATCGGTAGTTGTGGTATGCATCACTTTCTATCCAAATTTTGTCTGGATCCGAAATTGGTGCGAAGAACTGCGTTGCAGAATCTTGAAAAATATCTGGACCTACAATCCATAAAGTATCTGGCGAAGGGTCTGTTCCACCAACATCCTGAATCGTGTCGTAGATGTAAAATGGTGGATAACCGTCCATAGGAATATGTGGTACTGGATACGATGCTAAACTTCCGATTTTCAATGGAGTCGACGTAAAATCAAAATCCTCAAAGGATGTTGTAGAGACTGTATATACTCTTCTGAAAGTGACCTGCTGAGTATAAAATTCATCAACTGGGATCGGGACATCGAATTCATCCAAAACACTGTAGACTTTGTCAAAGGTCACATTCGAAGCCGCAAAATCGTCGTCGTATGTTTGAAACTTATTCGAACTGAAATCATCAAAAATTGGTAAAACAATCGTGTCTTGAAAGTAGATGAACGTACTATCGAACGTACCCACATTCACCTTTGTAAACTGTTTTTTCGATTGAGCTTGTAATGTTGGGTTTCCCATAATTGGTCCCACTTCTTCATACTGCGCCCAACCATGATTGATCATAGTAGCGCAAACAACAAAGGCTATCGAATGGATTAACTTCATATTCTTAAGGATTCTCGTCTTCAGGTTTCGTTGCATACACGCTAATTGTTGTTCCCGACGCTACTCTTGCATCTTCTGTAAATTCAGGTGATTGAGTTTCCACTCTCGCTGCAAGAGAGTCTTCTCTCGTAACACATCCATCACAAACAGGTTGGAATGACATATTATTCATTTTCGCTACACGCGCATTTGCCTCTTCGATGGTTAAACCAAATAGATTTGGTAAATCTTGAGGTACGCCAGCTTCTCCACGACCAACGATCAACTTGATCTTTGATCCAATAGGAAGACGTGTACCACCCCTAACTGGTTTGTTTTTGTATAGTTGTTCCAGCACTGCTCCGTGCGCTTCTAGTGAAGGCTTGTACTCTAAATTGTATCTGAAACCCCGACTTTTCAATACGGTAGCCGCAAATCGTTGAGACTTATCGACAAGTTCAGGCATCTCTACCAATTGCGTACGTTTGGATACTCGCACTTTTACCACGTGTGATGATTTCACGTAAACATCCGTAAGTTCTGTCGCTTCTGGATCTTGTGCTAATACAGTACCCTCAACTTTCGAAGGATCGTAAATTGAATCGAGTACTTCATACTCCAATCCAGATTTTTTCAACAAACTTTTTATATTGTTTTGATTCTTTCCGATCAAATTGGGAACTTCAATTTTCTCTCCAAAACTCGTGCTTGATTCCAGACATCCTCTGAGAACAAAAATTCCAATCACCCAAATCAAAATGATCAGACCGAAGTTGATTGCAAAGTTCTTGCTCCAAAAGTAGTTTCCAATTTTTTTCAGTAGTTCCATGCTGACTAAAATTAAAAGTTTGGAGACAATTCGTGTGATTTATAGAATTCTTCGATGTATTCATATGCCTCTTCAGGCGTATCAACGATACCGAACAAATCCATATCTACTTCGGAAATATTGTTTTCCTTCCCAAGCATTACGTCTTTGATCCAATCAACAAGTCCATTCCAATAATCACTACCGACTAATACAACTGGACGTTTATTGATCTTTTTCGTTTGAATCAAGGTAAGTGCTTCAAATAACTCGTCAAGCGTTCCAAATCCTCCGGGAAGTACCACGAAACCTTGAGCGTATTTCACGAACATCACCTTACGCACGAAGAAGTAATCGAATTCAAGGTTGTGTTCAGGGTCAATAAATGGGTTGTGGCTTTGTTCAAAAGGCAGGTCAATGTTCAATCCAACAGATTTTCCACCTCCTTGTTGAGCACCTTTGTTTCCAGCCTCCATGATTCCAGGACCACCTCCAGTGATAACTCCATATCCACCTTCAGCCAGTAGTTCCGAAACACGGACCCCCATTTGATAATATTTATTGTCAGGCTTAGTTCGAGCAGACCCAAAAACAGAAATACATGGTCCTATCTTGGCCATGCGTTCGTATCCTTCAACAAATTCAGCTATGATTTTGAAAATTGCCCAGCTGTCGTTAATCTTTATCTCGTTCCAATCCTTTATTACTTTATTCATCTAGTATGTATTTCCTTTTTCCATGTGCAGCCTAGGTTTCAAGAAGTTTGAAGCTCTGTAGTATAGGCACATTTCAAAGCGTAGTATAGTTGGCAAATGTAGTATAATTCTATCCTATAACGATGTTTTGGATTCAAAATTATAGTTAACGTGAATAATGATTAAAGCATCAACTTGCGGCGACCATCCTTTTCTTGTAATTTCGACTTATGCGAATGATTTTTCTTCCCATAATTTTCCTCCTCCTGAGTTCGGTTAGTTTTTCGCAAAACTCCTTCTTTGTGAACAGCGACAGCATTTCTAAAGGTCGGGTAATTGGAACCTCTGTTGGAATTGGAACGTTCTGGTCAGGGACAATGATCGGTTTATCACAGGTTTGGTATAGTGAGGTGGAAAAGGCTCCTTGGCACACCTTTGATGATTCACAGAACTGGCTACAAATGGACAAGGCAGGGCACTTTTACATTTCACATAAAATCAGTCAATTTTGTCGGGACAAATACGTTTGGTCTGGATTGGACAACACGACTTCAACGTGGATTGCCGCTGGAATAAGTGTTGGATATCAAACGACCTTTGAGATGTTGGATGCATACAGTGCAAACTGGGGTTTCTCATGGAGTGATGTCGCTGCTAACACACTTGGCACCGCTTCTTACACTGTCCAATCACTAATCTGGGAAGAAGAACGCATCATCCCAAAATTCTCTTACTCACCTACTCCATTTGCGCAAATTCGACCAGAAGTGTTGGGGAGTTCTTTCGCTGAATCGATGATGAAAGACTACAATGGTCAGACCTACTGGCTTAGCTTTAGTCCGGGAACATTCTTTAAAGAGAGTAAAATCCCGAAATGGGCCTGTATCTCTATTGGATATAGCGCGCACGCCAAACTCAAAGGTGATGAAGAATTCTTCACAGATGCGACGACGGGAATCGATTATCAAGCGCAGCGAGAGTTTTTACTCTCTTTAGATATTGATTTCAGCCGATTACCGATTAAGCGGCCCTGGCTGAAAGCCATTGTGAGGCAATTCAATTATTTCAAGATCCCTTTTCCTGCATTGAGGTTGAGAGGCAATCAGTTGGGAGGGTCACTTTTGTATTTCTAGGGTGAGAGCACTGCCCTTTATACATTCTACAGTGTTCCTTGGTCTAATGCTTATTTTAGGACTTACCGTTACGGGAAATTTTGATTACGGACATGGACTCGGAAATCTCGCATTTTTCTATCTCAACATCGGTTTAGTAGCGATTCATCTCTTCATCCTTGTGTTGTTTTGGAGAAAACTAAGAGAGTGGCATGTTTTTTCAATAACGACATTAACATTGCTAACGATCGGATTCATCTTTCTACTATACTCATTCTTCGTACGCTAGAGCGTCACTTTCGAAAAAGATTCTCTTCAGAAACGGTCATAAAGGTTTATATCGAATTCTCTAAACACTAAGATATTATTCCATTTCTGGACGATCCTTTCAATATTTTTTTATTTTAGTACGAACTTAACACCGCACG
>JBGCDF010000323.1:0-3805 GCA_045105095.1 Crocinitomicaceae bacterium
TCGGGGTTCGAGAGCCTCACCCCTCTGCTCTTTAGCACTAATAGAGGGGTGAGGCTCTCGAACCCCGTCTCAACATCATCGGACAATCGGACAATCGGAAAATCTAAAGCGCTCCAATCATCTCCAAAACAACCGAACGCTTCCGCACAGAAACGGGAACTTCAGATTGATCCGTCATCAACAAATAGCCACCGTCACCTTTAATGAATTCGCGGATATATTTCATATTCACCAAATGCGACTGATGAACACGGTAAAATCCCTGATCGCTCAACAAATCGTCGAAGTCTTTCAAGGTTCTCGTAACCACAATTCGCGTTCCGTCGATGAAGAAAAACGTCGTGTAATTGATATGACTTTCGCACCGCACAATTTCGTCAATATTTACAATGTTGATTTTATCCTGAGCATGCAGTGCTAATCGTTTGGTTGGACGTTCTCGGTTCTTAAGTGAATCGTTCAGGAGCTTGTATTTCGCAGCTTCGTTTAAATGGTTTTCACGGTAGCGTTTCAGCGCCGAATTTAACTCGTCAGGATCAACAGGTTTGACCAAGTAGTCGATTGCTGCGTAGCGAAATGCCTTGATGGCGTGAGCATCAGAAGCGGTGATAAAAATGATCTTAAAATTGATTTCGGGCAAAATATCCAGCAGATCGAAACCACTTCCATCTTGCATTTGAATGTCGAGAAATAGAATGTCCGGTTGAACGGTTCGAAGTAATTTTGCGCCACTCACCACACCTTCGGCTTCTCCAATTACTTCAATGTCTTTTGCGTAAATGGATAGGTCTTTTTTGAGCGTCGTTCGCACCTGTTCCAAGTCGTCAATAATAAGTGCTTTGATCATAATTAATCGATTGAAAGGTGTAAAATTATTTCTGTTCCCGTTGAATTTCCTTCTGCGTCGTGTAAATCATTGATGATTAATTCACCTGTGCCTTTTTCACGTTTCAGGACCTCTAGTCGTTCTTTCGTAACGGCTAAGCCTGTTGACCTATGGTAGGTTTCTTTGCTTTCATCTTTCAATTTTCCAGAACGCTTTCGGCCGATGCCATTGTCATGAATACGACAGGTCAGAACGTTATCCTCTTCGGAAAAATCTACCAAGAGGTTCCCCCTTTTTTTCGACTCAGTTTCATCGAATTTGAATCCATGTTTGATCGCGTTTTCCACGAAAGGTTGGATCAACATGGGAGGAATAGAAATAAACGAAGTCTCGAGCATTGCATCTGCATTTACGGTATAATCGAAGCGATTCCCATTGCAGAATTTCTCAATCATCAAATAGTTTTCCAAGGTTTCGATTTCTTCCTGAAGCGTGATTAACGACTTCCCGGAATTGTCCAAAATGCTACGCATCAAGCGTGAGAATTTCGCCAAGTAGTAACGCGCATCATCTTCTTTGTCTGTTCCAACTAAGGATTGAATTGAGTTGAAAGCATTGAAAATAAAATGGGGGTTCATCTGCAATCGAAGCGCCTTTCGCTCTAGCTCCATGATTTGATTCTCCATTTCAAGTTTACGGCGTTCTTCAATTCCTTTGCGCTTTGACCTCCTAAGAATGAGCAAGAAAATCGATCCAGCGACGATGAGTCCAGCTACGATACATACGATCAAAAACCACCATGTTTTCCAGTAAGGAATGGCAATGGTCAGCTGAAAGGATAGCGGTTCACTCCAAATGCCTTCCTCATTGCGCGCTTTCACCATAAAGGTGTAGGTGCCTGGATTCAAGTTGGAGTAGAGAATGCTTCGCTCTTCAGATTCTGGCGACCATTTTTCGTCAAACCCATCCAATTTCCATTTATAGCGGACCTTGTTTGGCGCGATTTGGTTAATGCCCAGAAATTCAAACGTGATGTGGTTATCGTCGTATCCCAGCTCGATTGAACTCCAGTCGTTCCATGTTTCGTTGATGTCGAAGTCTGGATTAGATCGGATGCTTTCATAGTAGAGTTTGACATCCAATAAATTCACTTTTGGCGCTTGAGTATTTCGAATGCGCTGCGTTCCGTTGTAGTGATTGAGTCCGCTAATCGTGCCAAACCAAATAGATCCATCTTTGTCGTTGAAAACAGAATTGGTGCACGTTTCCACGCCCGCAAAGCCTTCTTCGTCTGCAAAATGAATGAGTTCTTTGATGATGCGATTTTCATTTAGATAAAGGTAGTCCAAACCTTTTTCAGAACCGATAATCAGGTTATTTTCAGCGTCAACAGTGAGTAAATAAATGTTGGATGAACTCAGGGGGAATTTTGAGTTGAGCGTTCGAACTGTTCGCTTTTTGGAGTACAATTCGATGCGGCAAACGCCCTTTCCAGCGGTTCCGATCCAGAGGTTTCCTGATTGATCTTCCGCGAATGAGCGAATCACACTTGAAATCAATCCATCTTCTTCCGTGATACGCACGGTGGGTCTTCCTTTCGCAATTTGTCCAATCCCAGTGTTTTCTGTCCCATACCAGATTCGATTCCATTTATCACAGTGTAGTGAAGTGATCCAATTGTCTGGCAGTCCGTTCGAGCGATCGAAATGCTGAATGTTCGGTTTGTTATTCGTCCACGAAAGCGAAAAAATGCCGTCTCCACCCGTTGCGATCCACGCGATCCCATTTTTATCGGTAATCACAGATCTGATCAACATGCGTTTGAACGTTGGAATAGCTTCGAATGTTTCTCCATCGTAGGTGTACAATCCATCGCGTTCCGTTCCAAGTATTATGCGCCCATTGACCTCGCCGATGGACTTCACTTTGAAGTTTTCAAAACCATTCGATTCATTGAAATTCGTCCATTGATTTCCCGAGAGTACGCTGACTCCGTTCTTTGAATTTCCGACCCAAAGTGAGCCTTTAGAATCCCTGAAAACAGCGTAAATGAAATTACCTCCGAGTCCATCTGCTTCCGCGTAGGTCGTGAATTGCTTACCCAAATAGTGCGAAACTCCACCTCCCGATGTTCCGATCCAATAGTTTCCATTCACATCTTCGCAAACCGTTCGAACGTGATTGTTGGTTAGGCCATGCTCCTGATTCAAGTTCGAAAACTGTTGATTATTGGGGTTGTATTGAATGATCCCAGTCAGTGTCGAAAACCAAATAAGTCCTTTCGAATCAACGGTAATTCCCTGCACCGTTTGTCGATACAGTTCATGGTGGTAGTCGATTCGGGTAAAATTGCTTCCATCAAACCGGTAAGCTCCATCTCCAAACGTTCCAATCCATACAACTCCGTTTTCATCAGAAGTAATCGACGCAATGGAATTTTTCATGACAGAGAAAGTGGCTCCGTAATCTATTAGCTCATACATGCCTTTTTTTCGTAGTAGCTGATAAAACCCTTTTGCCGTGCCGAAGAAAATGTGATTTTCGTCTTTGACATACAAGGTACGAACGTTTTTATCCGTCAATTCGATTCCATCCAACAAATTGATGAAGCTTTCCTCTTCGAATTTCATCAACCCTCGATCGGTAGCTAGAAACAGTTGATTTGTTGAGTCAACATCCAATTTATGAACACGGCTTCCATTACTGAAGTTAGAGAAAGAAGTACCATCGTAGTATGAAATGCCCGCTTTGGTTGCGATCCACAGGTTTTTCTCGGGATCTTCGATGATGTCGTATACGTAGTTGCTGCCCAAGCCGTCTTGTTCTGTCAATGTTTTAAAGTTCCAGCCATCGAAGGAATTGATTCCGCCACCAAAGGTTCCCATCCACATGTATCCGCGAGCATCTTGAATGATACTATACACCTGAGACTGTGCGATCCCATTCTTCACTGAATAATTCTTGAAATTGTATTGCTGA
>JBGCDF010000324.1:0-11853 GCA_045105095.1 Crocinitomicaceae bacterium
TCACTTCAAATGACGGAGCGCCAGGATCTGGATCTACCATTCGATTAAGAGGTGGGACATCGATCAACGCGAGCAATGATCCTTTGATCGTAGTGGACGGAGTTCCGTTAGATAATGGTGGAATTGCAGGAGCACCAAGTGCCTTGTCACTCATTAACCCGAACGATATTGAGTCCTTCGTTATTTTAAAGGACGCATCTGCGACAGCTATTTATGGTTCGCGTGGAGCAAATGGTGTAATCCTCATCACTACAAAAACAGGGAAGGGATCAAACCTTGACAAAGTGCGTGTGAATTTCACGGCTAGTGCTACGGTTTCTACCATTGCTCAGTATGGAGAAGTGCTGACAGGAGATCAATTCAGAGAGCTAGTAAATCAAAATGGAACGCAAGCGCAGATCGATCTGTTGGGAGATGCAAATACAGATTGGCAACGAGAAATCTACCGCACAGGATTGGTTCAGAATTACAACCTTTCTGTTTCCGGTGGTTTGAAGAAGTTACCTTATCGATTATCTATCGGAACGCGATTGGAAGATGGGGTTTTGAAAAGAGATGAGTTGAATCGTTACAACATTGGTTTGAACTTGAATCCTTCTTTCCTTGATAATCATTTGATGGTTGACGTTCAAGCGAAATATGCTCGGACCTACGCGTTCTATGCAGACCGTGGAGCAATTGGAGCGGCTAACAGCTACGATCCCACAAAACCTGTAACGACCGATTCTGATCTCTATGGAGGATACTACGAGTGGTTAGACAATAGCGGAAACCCTCAGACCTTGGCATCGAAGAATCCAGTTGGATTGTTGAATCAACGTGATGATTTTGGAAATGTAGATCGTTTCATTGGTAATGTGAAATTGACGTATAAACTGCCTTTCCTTCCTCAATTGAGAGCAACGGTGAATGCAGGTACGGATTTATCAGAAGGAGCAGGAGAAACCAGTGTGTTGGCGACATCTGCAGCAGGGTTCTTCTCTGATGGTTCATACAACCAATACAGAAGTACGAAGAGAAACAAACTGTTGGAGGCATATGTGAACTACAACAGCGATACCTTAGTGGAAGACTGGATGTTTGACGCGACACTTGGATATGCTTACCAAGATTGGGAGACTTCTACGCCGGCTTTTGCTACGCTTAACTACGATCGAGATTCTATCATTAATCCAGCAGATCCAAATCCATTCTATACTGCGAACGCCCTACTTTCATTCTACGGACGTGGAATTGTGAACTTCAAAGAGCGCTACGTACTGACAGCTACTTTGCGTCGAGATGGATCATCGAGATTCTCTCCAGAGACACGTTGGGGATTGTTCCCTTCAGTTTCTGCCGCTTGGTTGATTAATGAAGAATCATTCTTAAAAGACTTCAAGAAATTGAACTTATTGAAATTGAGAGCAGGATATGGAGTTACAGGTCAACAAGATATTGGAGCTGATTACCCATATATCCCGAACTATCAGCAAGGGACGCTTACAGCGCAATACTACTTTGGAGGAAGCTTCTACACGGTGCTTCGCCCTGATGGATATGACGCAAGTATTAAGTGGGAGGAAACGCAGAGTTACAATTTAGGATTGGACTTTGGATTCTTGAAAGATCGAGTTTCAGGAGCAATCGACGTTTATTACAAACGCACGAATGATCTTCTTGCTACTGTTCCAGTGATGGCTGGTACGAACTTTACCAACCAAATTCTGACGAACGTTGGAAGCATGGAGAATAAAGGGATTGAGATTGCCGTAAACGGTGCAGCAATGGTGAAGAAAGATTTCCGTTGGGAAATTGGAGCGAACTACACATACAACGTGAATAAAGTACTGAACTTGACACAAGTGGCTGATACAAGTTCTCCAGGTATTCCTGTTGGAGGAATCTCAGGAGGTATCGGTAACAACGTTCAAATTCACTCGGTAGGATTCCCGACATTCTCATTCTACGTTTACGAGCAGCAATACGATGCTGCTGGTTTGCCGATCGAAGTTGGAGCAGATAATCCAAATGGAGGAACATACACAGATACAGAAGCTTTTGTGGATCGTAACGAAGATGGAGTGATCAACGTGGAAGATTTGTATCGTTTCCAGCAAGCGGCACCGAACGCATTCATTGGATTAAACATGAACTTTGAGTACAAGAGATGGTTCGCAGGATTCTCAATGCGAAGCGAACTAGGTGGTTACATCTACAACAACGTTCATTCAAATAACGGTACATTCCAGAATGTTGGAACACTCGGTTTCTTGAACAATTTGAGTGATACATACTATCAGGAAGAGTTCCAGACGACTACGGATAAACAATTGTTGAGTGATCATTACCTCGAGAAGGCAGATTTCTTACGATTGGACTACTTGAACATAGGGTATAGATTCAAGAAGTACTTAACGCTTTCGTTCACAGTGAACAATGCCTTTATCCTAACGAACTACACTGGAATTGATCCAGAAATTAATGGAGGAATTGATCAGAATATCTATCCTCGACCAAGATTTTACACAGTTAATCTTTCATTTAATCTGTAAGAGCCATGAAATACAAGTTTAGAATTGCATCGATCGTTTTTTTAGGAGTACTCCTCATAGGTTTTTACTCGTGTAAAAAACAGTTAAATCAGACGCCAGCATATGGGTTGAACTCAGCCGTAGTGTATGGTGACGCGAATAACTACATCAACGTTTTAGCGAAAATTTATTCAGGGCTTTCGGTCACAGGAATTGATGGTCCTGCAGGAAACGCCGACATTAGCGGAATAGACGAAGGATTCTCAGCCTACATTCGTGTGTTGTACAACCTGCAAGAGCTGCCGACAGATGAAGCCGTTTGTGGTTGGAACGATCCAGGAATTCCTGAAATGAACAGAATGCAGTGGTCTGCGGATAATTCATTTGTGAAGGCGATGTACTCGCGTATTTTTTATCAGATTACCTTGTGTAACGAATTCATTCGTGAAAGTTCTGATGAGAATATGGAAGAAAGAGGCTTTACGGCTGCACAGAAAGAAGAGATCACGCTTTACCGAAACGAAGCTCGTTTCCTTAGAGCACTTGCGTACACTCATGCGATGGATCTATTCGGAAACGTACCTTTCGTAACAGAAGAGAACGCAGTGGGATCATTCGTGCCAGAGCAAATTCAACGAACAGAGTTATTCGATTACATCGAAGGTGAGTTGATGGATTTAGAAACATTGCTATTGGATCCTGCGGCATGCCCATATGGAAGAGCAAGTAAGGCTGCAGTGCAGTATTTACTAGCCAAAAATTACTTGAATGCAGAAGTGTACTCAGGAAGCCCACGTTTCGGAGATTGTGTTACGTATTGTCAACGAGTGATTGACTGGGGAACTTTCATATTGGATGACAACTACCAAGATCTTTTCCTAGCGGACAATAATACTTCTCCGGAAATCATTTTCCCAGTGACATTCGATGGATTGTACACACAAACCTACGGAGGGACAACTTTCTTAGTTCATGCATCGGTAGGAGGAAGTATGATTGCTGCTGATTACGGAATCAGTGGAGGATGGCAAGGACTTAGAGCCACTCGTCCTTTTGTGGAGAAATTCCCAGATTCTACATTAGACGCCCGCTTCTTATTCTACAGAGATGGGCAGGATTTAGATATCACCAATTTGGGAACATTTACAGAGGGATATGGATTCCCTAAATTCAAGAACGTAACGAGTACATCTCAACCAGGGTCAAATGTCGCTGGTGGATTCGTAGATGTTGATTACCCGATGTTCAGATTGGGAGATATTCACCTTATGTATGCTGAGGCAGCGCTTCGAGGTGGAGGTTCTGTAGCGACAGGAGAGATATTGTTAAATCAATTGAGAGAACGTGCCTACGGTAATAATTCGTTCAACCTTTCTGGGGTCACATTGGATGATATATTGGATGAGAGAGCACGAGAAATGAGTTGGGAATGTACACGACGCACAGATTTGATCCGTTTCGGAAAGTACACGGATGGAACATATGTATGGCCATTTAAAGGTGGAGACCTCAACGGTACGTCTGCTTCGTCTCACTTAGAGTTATTCCCAATTCCAACTTCGGATATCATTCTTAATCCAAATTTGGTTCAGAACGTAGGATACTAAAGACCTTTTTTCATAATCATCGTTAGTTCAGACTAATAATGTTTAATACAGTTCAGAGCCTGGTTCCGATAGCTATCGGGATCAGGCTTTGTTTTTGAAGGGAAAACGTATGTTCTCGTATGGTTCGTTTCAAATAATAACAATGTAAAGTTCTTTCTTTTGATCGTAATCAAAACTGTATTTTCGTCGAAAACGTTTCGCGCAGAGTAATTGAAGAAATGAAGTTTAAAAAAAGTCTCTACCTCCTTTTTTGTTTAATCGTCCTTGTCAATTCAAGCATCCTTTTAAATGCATTGTTTTTTGATATGCTTCCAAAAGTCATCAATACTGCAATTTTTTATTTCGTCTTTCCAATCGGTTTAGCTGCTATCCTGCGAAAACTGATGGCTAGTAAAAGTGAGTCTATCACCTTTTTACTGATTATTCCTTCATTGTTACTTTGGCTACCAATGATGGTTGATCACTCTTGGGTGGGACTTAACAACTGGCTGAGTCCACCGATCTTGCTTGAGGTTTCTTCTCAGAACGATCTTTTTGAACTGGATGATGCGGAAGGCTACTTTGCAAAGGTTAAAGCTAAGTTGAATGAAAAGTGTGAGGTAAAAGAACATCAGTACACGTCAACAAAGAAGGGGACAGATAAGGTTGAAACAATCTATAATTATCTTCAAGGTATGCAGATTACCCATGATGGACTTTGGTTAACTCAAAGCGAATCAAGCCTGGGAGATAAAGAACCTAAATTTGGATTAAAAAGAAAGGGAACGCTATATGGAATTCAATCAAATGACCCATATTATCTGGATAACTTCGAGCCGATTTACGGAAAAAGTTACAAAGCCGTTTTCAAATTAGTAGAGGATAACTACGCTGCTTACCTATCTAAGAATAGGAGTTCCTCACTCATGTTCTTGCTATTGGTAAATTGTATTCTGGTGATTTTCCCAATAGGATTATATTCATATTCAAGCGCTAAACGAAAGGAACCAATGGTCAACTAGGAACCCTAGTTTCGAACGACAGATACAGAATAATACGAATGAAAACGATTACTTTGGCAAGCATGAACCTCCGACGCATACAACGTTTGAAAGTTCAAGATATTCTAGGTAATTGTTATGAGAAATATCGCCTGTAGGGCAGAAGTAGTCATTTTAAAATAGCTTCAATTCCATTTTAGGCAAGCAATCACTGTAAAAAACTCGCCCCTGTTTCACTTCTCGATACAAGTGATCGCAGGTTTTCAAATAAATCCCTTCCGTTGGATGAGTCATCGTATTCGACCGTTCGGTGTGGTCGATCAGCAACTCCTTCAGTCAAGCACTCAATCGTTCCATTTACCGCGTCTACGCGAATGCGATCTCCTGTCTTAATCTTTCCAATCAAGCCGCCATCCAAGGCTTCAGGAGAGAGGTGAATGGCTGCTGGAACTTTACCAGAAGCTCCTGACATTCTCCCATCTGTGACTAATGCAACTTTATATCCTTTCTTTTGAAGGATGGTGAGCATGGGCGTGAGTTTGTGCAGCTCAGGCATTCCTTTTTGCTTGGGGCCCTGAAATGGAAGTACAGCGACGAAGTTCTTGTTCAATTCGTCGTTTTTAAACGCTTTGATTAAGTCATCTTGCTCGTCGAAAACAACGGCTTCTTCCTCTGTAATATGGTACTTCGGGTCGGCTGCAGACGATTTAATCACAGCTGTTCCCAGATTTCCGTGTAGTACTTTGAGTCCACCAGAAGTATGAAATGGCTCGGTCGCTGAACGCAAGATTGAGTCGTTTCCACTGGAAGTAGGTCCATCACCGTATTCAATGGAATCACCTGTCATTTTAGGTTCGAGGGTATAGGCTCTCAATCCTTTTCCAACAATCGTGTTGACATCTTCATGAAGGAATCCTTCATCCAGTAGGGTGCGAATAACGTACGCCATACCTCCAGATGCGTGGAAATGGTTGACATCAGCTGCTCCATTTGGATAAACACGCGTAATGAGTGGAATGATCTCGGATAAATCAGAGAAATCATCCCAAGTGATCTGAATCCCTGCAGCGTGAGCAATAGCAATAATATGCAGCGTGTGATTGGTAGATCCACCTGTTGCTAACAAGCCAATAATTCCATTGACGATTGTTTTTTCAGAGATGATCTTTCCAATACTTCTCTCGAGATCTTTCGATCGCATGTTTTCTACCAATTGGCGCACCGCTTCTCTGTTTAAAGCTTCTCGCATCGGTGTGTCAGGGTTGACAAAACTTGATCCCGGCAACTGCATTCCCATGATCTCCATCAGCATCTGATTGCTATTCGCAGTTCCGTAAAACGTACACGTTCCAGGTGAATGATACGAGTCAGATTCTCCTTTTAAGAGTTCGTCTCTACCAATTTTACCTTCTGCAAATTCTTGGCGAATTCTGGCCTTTTCATCGTTAGAAATTCCTGATGGCATTGGTCCACCAGGCATGAAAATAACAGGAAGATGACCGAATTTCAGATTACCAATCATCAGTCCAGGAACAATTTTATCGCATATTCCCAAGTTGAGGACTCCATCAAACATATCGTGAGACAGACCCACGGCAGCAGAAAGTGCAATGACATCTCTACTGAATAAAGATAATTCCATTCCTGTTTGTCCTTGAGTCACGCCATCACACATGGCAGGCACTCCACCTGCAACCTGAGCAGTGGCGTTAAATTCCTTCGCAAACGTTCGGATGGCTTTTGGGTAATCCTCATACGGTTTATGTGCCGAGAGCATGTCATTGTACGCCGTGATAATCCCAATGTTTGGATCAATCGTATCTGACAATTGAGCTTTTTCATGCGGCTCGCACCCTGCAAAACCATGGACGAGATTTCCGCAACTGAGCTTTCCACGAGCCACTTCTCGTTCAAGGTTCCGTTGGATTTGAGCTAGGTACTTCTCACGTGCTTCGCTACTACGTTTTGCAATCCGTTCTGTAATTTCTTGTATCCTTTTATGCACCATCATTCAGTGTAATAAGTTTCTATTGTTGTTCTTTCCGACATCAGTCGATGTATGGGTAGGTTCCGATCTGTATCGCACAAAACATCAAGCTTTGTTTTCCCCTTGATCATTAAACCAATTTCTCCTGTGTTAAGAATAAGTGCCTTGGAGCAACTTATTCGATTTTCAGGATGCGCAGGTGCTTGTGTGTTGATTAAGCCTACAGAGGATTGATCAAGATCGGCTTCGCTATTCTCATCGTTAGGGAAGAGGGAGGCAGTATGACCATCTCCACCCATACCGAGCAGGGTGTAATCTGTCCGTTCGATAAATTTTTGGTAATGTTCTTCTGCGATGTCAAGGTTGTTATTTCTATCGGCAATTGTGAAGACCATACCTGTAAGCTGTGCTTCTTTCGCCTTATTTTGAAGCAATGTTTCGTTCAAAAGACGTTCATTGCTGTATTCACTAGCGGCTTCAACAAATCGCTCGTCTACTAAGCCAACGTGAACCTTGCTCCAGTCTAAATCTACGTGTGACAGCTGTTCGTATACAGGGCCAGGAGTAGATCCTCCAGAAAGCAGAATTCGAGCATCTCCATGCGTTTCAATACTTTCGCGAATGCAATCAGCGATTCGTTCAGTTACCGAATCAATCAAAAGCTCGGCGCTATCATAATTATTGATGTTCATCATTCAAGATTTGTTTTCCACGTCGTTCCAGGTTCGAGTATTTCATCTCCAGGTCCCCATGATCCAGATTCGTAGAGTACGATTTTTGAGTTCTCTTTCCAATGTCTATTAATTGATTCAATCCACGTCCATGCCGCTTCGAGCTCGTCGTATCGCATGAAAAGTGTTTGATTTCCACGTAAGATATCAATGATCAATCGCTCATAGGCATCAGGCATTCGTTTATCGAAAGAATCGAAGATGTCTAGTTTCAAAGCTACAGGTTGGAAGCGATAACCTCCAGGCCCAGGAATCTTGCTCATTTGTACCAATTCAATGCGTTCTTCGGGCTGCAATCGAATGATTAGCTTATTGGCCATGCTATGCTTCGATTCAGGGAAAATGTTGTGTTGTACAGGTTTGAAATTGATGACAATTTCAGAGTAACGCTTCTTCATGCGTTTCCCCGTTCGCAAGTAGAATGGAGTGTTTTTCCAGCGCCAGTTGTCGATGTAGGTTTTGATCGCAACAAATGTCTCCGTATCCGAGCCGTACTTCTCAATATCTTCTAAATACGAATTGACCTTTTTACCCAAACTCTTTCCTCGTGTATATTGTCCGCGCACGATATTATCCTTGATGGTGTCTTTGTCGAACAGTCTAAGACTTTCTAATGCTTTCAACTTTTCCGTCCGAACCGTGTCTGGGTCCAGTTTTGAAGGCGCTTCCATCGCTACCAGACAAAGAACTTGCAATAAGTGGTTTTGGACCATGTCGAGTAGAGCGCCAGTGTGATCATAATACCCAGCTCGCTTTTCAACACCGAGACTTTCTGCTACGGTAATTTGGACATTGTCAATGTTATCTCCATTCCATGCTCGCTCGAAAATATGGTTGGCGTAGCGCAATACCATGAGATTTTGAACAGTTTCTTTGCCTAAATAATGATCGATTCTGAAGATCTGTTTCTCTTCAAAAACTTGTTTGATCGTTGTATTAATTTCCTTACTCGATTTTAAGTCATGCCCTAAGGGCTTTTCTAGAACGACTTTTGATGTATCATTGGTAAGATCTGAGCTTTTTAGTGTCTGGCAAATTTCCTGAAACGCGCCTGATGGAACAGATAAGTAATACACTCGTTGCCATTCTTTATTTGACAAGATTGATTTCTTCAGTTCTGCATAGTTCTCAGCGTCGTTCTTAGGAATAGTAACCAATTCTATATGCTTCAGGAAAGCGTTTAGTCGTGCTGCTGGAATTTTGTCAGCCGTCTTTTTAATAAAGACTTTTAATTCATCTTTGAACGCAGCGGAATCTGTCTTAGATCGGGACACACAATGTACCTTAAAAGGCATGTTTAATTGTCCGTCATCCCAACGATGAAAGAAAGCAGGAATGATTTTTCTTTTGGATAAATCACCGTCTCCTCCAAAGATTACAGCGTTGAAAGGATTAATTTTTAGTGAGTTCTTGTTCATAGACGAGTATTATAGATGTATCTAATGCGCAGCATTAAACAAATATAGAATACTTTACGTCTTATTTACACTAAGTAATGTTTTTTTAACTAAAAACCAAAGTTATCGTAACCTACCTCGATGAGTTTCTCGTAGTTTTCGATGTTGAATTTGTAGAAATTCGAAGGCTTGTGCGGTACTCCAATTTGTTTCTCATCAAGACGCTCAACAATGTCTAATTTCATCATCTTTCTTCTGAAATTTCGCTTGTCCAATTCTCTTCCCAAAATGGCTTCATAGAGCTTGTGGAGTTGAGAAAGGGTGAATTTTTCAGGGAGCAGATTGAACCCAATTGGTTTCAGCTTAATTCTAGCCTGAAGCGTTTTTCTTGCCTGAGTCAAAATTTCGAAGTGATCGAACGCTAAATCTTCGATTTCACTCAATGGTTTCCAGACAACGGATTTGGCGAAATTCGACGGAGTTGGCTTGAATGCATTGATGTTAACAAGCGAGTAATACGCGATCGTAATTACACGCAAAGTTGGTTCATCTCGGACTGATTCCAACCACTTCCGATCAGACTCACGTTTGGTTCGATCTACATCACCATGAGCTCGACATTGCTCAAGGTAAATGTTCTCTAAACCAGTAAGTTCCTTTAATACGCGGTTGGCTGCCTGATTTAAGTTTTCGTCATCATAAATCAAATCTCCAGGCAGGGCGTAACGACTTGCTTGATCTTCGCTTTCGGTATCTCTTTCAATCAATAAAACTTGTAATTTTTCGAAGTCAAATCCAAGAATTACACAGTCTACTGAGATGCCATTGTTTAGGGTATGTCTATTCTGTTGAGGCACGTGCAAAGATAAACAAGAATTTATTATATTAGCAAAGTGTTAAAATGACACAAAGAAATTTTTAACTGGAATTCTACTTATGTTAATTGTTATTGAAAGCGGTTCAACAAAAGCCGACTGGATGATTGTGAACGGAGATCAGAGATATCAGGCTTCTACGATGGGGTTTAATCCCTACTTTCACAATGAAGCTGATGTTGAAACTGCCGTAAGAGCGGTTGACAAACTGGTAGAAATAGCTCATTCAGTTTCCGACATTTATTTCTACGGGGCGGGCTGCTCGCAACCAGAACTCAACGAGAAAATTGAACGCGGGCTACAAAAATTGTTTACAAATGCTTCGATATCCGTAGGTCATGATCTTGACGCTTGTGCTTTCGCAACTTATAGCGGAGTGCCTGAGATTGCTTGCATACTTGGTACAGGTTCAAATTCTTGTTACTACGACGGAGAAGAAGTATACGAAGAGATTCCTGCATTGGATTTCATTTTAGGTAATGAAGGAGGAGGAACTGATTTTGGAAGAACGTTATTATCAGATTACTTGTACAAACGACTTCCAAGTCAATTACACAATGAGCTACAAGACATGGGACTGGATAAACCCACCATCGTTGAGAATGTTTACATGAGTTCAAGTGCAAACGTATATATCGCGTCGTTCATGCCTGCTATATTGAAACATCGGGAACTCCCGTATTGCCAGAATCTCATTAAAGATGGATTCAAACGCTTTATCGAGATTCACGTAAGGTGCTATGAGAATTATAAAAACGTGGAAGTGAATTTTGTCGGGTCGATCGCTCATCTTCTCTCAAAAGAACTCTACGAAGTATGTGAAGAGGAAGGATTAAACGTAGGGAGTGTCATTCGCCGTCCGCTGGATAACCTCGTGCAGTTTCACTTGAACCAATCAAAAGAAAAAGTACTATGATGAAAGTAATAAATACCTTATTGATCGCATTGGTTTCGTGCACAACGTTTGCGCAGAGTGCAAAACAAGTTCCAGCGTGGAGTAAGGATGCCACGATGTACGAATTAAACGTTCGTCAGTTTTCTCCTGAGGGAACTTTTGAAGCGATTTATGATGATTTACCCAGATTGAAAGAAATGGGAATAGATATCATTTGGTTGATGCCGATTCATCCAATTGGTCAGAAGAACCGAAAAGGAACCATGGGAAGTTACTACGCGGTGAAAGATTATAAAGGAGTCAATCCGAATTTCGGTGACGAACAAAGTTTCAAAAGATTTGTTCATTTGGCGCACCAAAACGGAATGAAAGTGATCATTGACTGGGTGGCAAACCATACATCACCGGATAATGTATGGGTGGAAGCAGGTCACATGGATTGGTACAACTTGGATAGCACTGGCAGCGTTCAACCTCCTCCAGGAACGGATTGGTGGGATGTCTCAGATTTGAACTATGAAAACACCGACATGCGAGAAGCAATGATCGATGCGATGGAATATTGGGTGAGAGACTTCGATATTGATGGATACCGATGCGATGTTGCTGGATGGGTTCCTACGGATTTTTGGGATGAGGCTAGAGCAAGATTGGATATAATTAAGCCTGTGTTTATGTTGGCTGAAGATGAAGGTGAGCGCCTGCACAAGAACGCTTTCGACATGACATATGGCTGGGAGTTCCACCACATTATGAATGAAGTTGCCAAAGGGCATCGCAATGCAGATTCGATTGTAGAGTACTTCGAACGTGAAGCAGCAAGGTTTCCATCTTCTGCTTTCCGATTACATTTTACATCCAATCACGA
>JBGCDF010000325.1:0-6672 GCA_045105095.1 Crocinitomicaceae bacterium
CGCGTGAGCTCCTTTGCCATTTCGTAGGACAGCAGATTCTTTCCCTTGGTAAATGCATCTCGGTCGCCGTTAAAATGCGTCAAAAATTGATTATCAAGAGGAACGGTAAAGTTCTTCAACATGACATCAATATCGAGTGAGGTGATGTTTGAGGGTTGTGGTGATTTTAGATTACCCTTCTCGTCATAGCGCGCGAAAGGTTTGTACAATTCTTCCAAGGTATCATGGATGAAGGTCCCAAACGTACTGTTCTCAATTTCCTCTTCAACCGTATCCGCCTCGCCAAAATCCATCACGTATCGGAAGTAGAAATCGAGGGGACAAGTCAAGTATTTCTTCAACATCGATGCAGAGGCCGATCCAGCGAATAACTCATCCATACGCGCAACGATCTCTGGTGTCTTTGGAATCTCTCGTTGTGCCTCTCGCGATGTGGAGTCGAGTGAATAAATTTTCTTCTCGATCTGTACATTCGGATTTCTTCGACTCAATTCCATTTCCAATTGCAAGAGGTAGCGGCTCGGTTCATTACTTCCGATCATTTCATCGGCGCTGGAATATGTCACATACAGCTCTTCGCAGGCATGCATCAGACGGTAAAAGTGATGTGCGAAGAGCCCTTGTTTTTCTCGAGGAGACGGTAACCCAAGATAGCGACGCAAGTCCATCGGAATCATCGTTTGAATCGGGTTGGTTGGAGGAAGATTCCCCTCGTTCATTCCCAAACAGATAATCCGTTTAAAATCCAATCCACGGGTTTCGAGCAATCCCATGATCTGTAATCCATCCAAGGGATTTCCATGGTACGCGATACTTCGTGAGCCCCAATGCATGTTGAATAACTGTCTGAAACTCTTCAGTTTCATCTCAGGAATCCCTTCGGAAAGGATGTTCTCAAACTCCACTAAGGAATGATCGAAGGCCTCTAACATGGCTTTTTCGAACGCAAATTCCTCTTGCAGTCCCTTGTATAATTCTGTGCTGAGCGAACGAATGAGTTTCAATCCCGTCAACCAGTCGTTGTTCCATGGCTCAGTGATTAAAGACAGTAATTCTTTCGCTTTTGTGCCGACACGCATGTTCTTTACGTTCACGAAAATGCTGTTGCGCGAGATAATGCTTCGTTCCGCTTCCAGCAATAAATCCTTTTCCTCCTTATCCAGAACCGCCAATACAAATGGATGATTCCAAAAAGACTGCAAGTCGTTGAAGTAAACCGCGCTCGTCTTGAATCGGGACTTGTTTTCCTGAATAGAGAACAGCAAATCGACCCAGGTTTTGACTGCCGTATTTCGAATCGGAAGTCCGAGCGTTATGTTCGCTTTCCCTATGCTTTCCGGAAGATTTTTGATTACCGCTCCAATCAATGATTCATCGGCAAGCAACAAAACAGTTTCGTTCAGTTCCTCCTTCGTCAATTTCTCGAGGATGGTAGCGGCTACCTTTGCTTGACCTGTTTTCTGTGCACACGAAATCAGTTGAATGTTCATCGATTTCTCTATCAGACCGCTTTGAATGAAGTCCAATTTTCTCCCGTCTAATGACGCGGATAAATCTCGAAGGAATCGTCCCGCTTCGTGATCTTTGTCTGAGTAGTACCATTCGTCAGCATTGATCAAAACGTGTGCTCTTCCCAATTGATCAATCTGTCGAATTAACTCAAGTTCCGCTTTCGATAAGGCGTTGAACCCAGCGAATAGGTAATGTGCTTTTTTATCAGTTCCTGAATGTTCGCCAAAAAGCAGGTCGATGTTCTTTGTCAAGTAATTGAATGCCTTTCCTGCATAACACGATTCGCGCTTCGTCAATTCTTCATTAAGCGCTTTGTAGTATCCTGGCAAACGATCCCAGAACTCCATGAATCGCTTCTGGCTTTCAGTCAACTCTTGCTCGCCAAAACTCCAATTTTCAATTTCTTTGATATCTGCTAGGTTTCGAAACACCTGATCCGCATCCAATAAATAGCGATCGATTTCATTAAAATCGGAAAGGAGAATTGTTCCCCAGGTGAAGAATTCATCAAAGGAGGCATCTTCAATCGTCTTGGCATTTTTGAGTTGGATTTCGAACAAGCGAAGCAGTGCCCGAGTCTGATCAATCACCGTTTCTGGACTGTAGCCCTTCACCCATTGATCAATGGTGATCATTTTGGGCGCAATGATCGCATGACCATATTCCTTGTACAACGAAGATGCGATGTATTTTTTCAAACGTTCAGAAGGAAGAACAATCGTGAGGTGCTCCAACTCCAGTTGGTTGGAATGAATATACCGCGCTATTTGATCAACAAATTTCATTATTTCTTTTTTGTTAAAAAGCTCCAATACGTCGATCTATTCAACACCCCTGATTTGGCCTGAGGGTAATTCTCAGCAAAGGATTTCGGTAGTTTGACTTTCTTTCTTTTTTCCCAATCTGTTTTGTACGCTCTCATTCTGTTTTCACTTACCTCTACAAAGTCCATTCGTTGTTTTGTATGCGTTTTCCAGAAATAGGTCTCAGCGTTTAGTTGATTCATTTTGATCCACTTGACCCGTTCAGAAATCAGGTAGTTTCGCCACAATTGATCCATGTCATTGCGCAGAAAAGTAGAGTTGAAATTGCTGATGAGTGCGTTTCGAATTCCGTTATCTGCAAAGTAAATCGCATTGGATTTTTTCAATTCGTAGCGTTTCTCTGTATGATAAGATGGCAGATTAATCAGCAAATAAGCATCTTCCAGGAGCTTGATGTATCGCTCGACTGTTTCGTTGTCTAGCCCGCATCTCTCGGCGATATCATTATACGAAACGGAATCTCCCACATGAAAAGCCAGAAGTTGAAGCATGCGCATCAATTTATCTTCTTTGTTGATGCGATCTTTCGCTCCGAGATTCGTAAAAATGATTTCCTGAATTAGTTCTTTCAAGGTCGATTCGGCAGTTGAAAGATTACCCAATACCGATGGATAATTTCCGTAAATCAATCGCTCTTCTAATAATCGTTCTTCTTCAGGCAGTCCGAAATGCTGAGCCGATTCGTAAAATGATGGTGCAAAAATCGGAACTTCCAGTCCCTCCATTCGAAGAGCTTCGAGCAACAGTTCATCAATTCGCGGAGCAAACGAACAGCAGATTACTGTCGTAGATTTGATCACTCCCGACAATACGTCTTCAATGATCGCTTCCAAATTTGAGAGGTATTGTGCTTCCTCAATAACGAGAATTTCCGTTTCAACTTGTAACAAGGTTTGATCTTCCTCTAGGGATTTCTTGATCTTCTTTTGAGAACAATCAAAGTGTGTTTGCGAGAGATCTTGGTCGTCTAAAACATTCTCCAGAACCTTCATTTTTCCAGTACGTTTAGGACCGGTGAGGAGGAGGAGTTTATTGCCTTTTATCTTGTCTTGAATCTGCGCTTGCTGAATACGATGGATCATCGAGTTTTTTTCTCAAAAATAGGGAAATACTCTACTTATCGATAAATAAGATTGATTTTTGCGGTTTTTAATTGCGGGGTTCGAGTGCCTCACCCCTCCTGTGATCACTTATACGCATACGTTGAGGGGTGAGGCACTCGAACCCCGCACTCTGTTTCGTTGACACAAAACGATCTCAGCATTTCTAAATACGTTTGTTTTCTGTACAGCCTCTAATTGGTCCTCAATTCAAATTAACCTTATCGAAAAACCTCATCGCTCGATTGGAGTTCATGAACTTATTCCCGCCAAAGGCTTTCAGAACGAGGATATAATCCTCTCCTAGAACTACGCGTGTCCAATACAAGCCTTCCGGATAGGCATCGGATAAACCTTGAAAAGCTTCACCGCCATTGTCCAATCGAACTCTCTCGTATGGGCTTTCAGAAGGGCTCGCAATGTATGTATCTGCTAACTCTTCAAATGAGGATTCATCATTGCGCTCATAGAATTCTACGATGTAGTTGTTCCCTTGACCGAGCTCGCGATAAATCAACCTGAATTCGTAGTCTTCCCAACCATCTTCATCCACCACCTCAGTAGGTTTACCTGGAAATTCAATTTGAACTCCAATCGAATCGTTTTCATACAAATAGGATCGTTGGCTTTTCACTTCCAATTTATCGATGGTAACATCATCACTGTACGTCGCCATGACTTTGCGAAGCGTGTATCCTTTATTGCGAAGCAGATTGATCAAGCCTGTTGAGCTCGCAAGATGTCCTGCACCAACTGCCGTAAACAACGATCGGTTCTCCTCTTGAAGTAAGGAATCCATCACATTTGCCATTCCACGGTTGCGATCAGTAATTAATTCTTTGTAGAAACCGTTACCTCCACCGAGCGTAGAACGCATAAATTTGTCCAATTCATAAATATCTCCTTCGAGGTAAACATTCAATAAATCTTCACGCGATATAAGCGAACGCGCCCATCGCCAATACTCAGGACTGGAATTGGAATAACTTCTCGTTGTGCCTATGCTTTCTTGGAACTCAACTGTTTCAAGCGGGAAGAATTCTTTTCCAGCGTTCAGGCAATATTGATGGAACCATGCATCGAGAAATTGAGGCATTCCATCTTCATCGCCATAACGTGTTTCAGTGGATGAATTCGAATTGGTATAAGGAACGCCATTTTTGTCGTATTTAAAGCGGATATTCCCATAACGCGTATCCCAGTGATAATCATCATCAAAATCGCTAAAAGCATCAATTTCCAATGAAACTCCGTCCACATTATTCAGGGCAACATATACTGAATCTGCCAAATTGAAAACGCGACGGTCATTGGTGTGATAATTCCCGTAGAGGTATGATTTCTTTGTTAGTCCATTTCCAGAAATCTCCCACAACAACTGGTGGTTTTCATCCACTAATTGCGCTGAAACTGAAAAGGTTCCAACGGTGAGAGCGAAAATGAGTGCGTATTTGATCATAGAACTTAAATGTACAAATTATTGCCTGATTCTAATTGATGATTCGATCGATATGTTGATCGCCAAACGCATAAGGAATGTAGGCCAAATTGGGGATCTCCTTCGTAATCAAAACAGGCGTTTGTTTACCCACAGAAATCGTGCCGTGTGTAGCTGACAGATCCATGGCGTATGCTGCGTTGATCGTTAGGGCATTGAGCGCTTCTTCTGGTGTCATTTTCATTTTTACACAAGCCAAGGACCAAACGAATTGAAGATTCCCGCTAGGCGTTGAACCGGGGTTGAAATCGCTCGCTAATGCAACTGCAATGTTGTTTTTCATTAAACGCTTAGCATCTCCAAATGGAATCGATAAGAAGTGGGAACAACTCGGAAGGATGGTAGCCATGGTCGATGAATCTTTCAATGCTTCAATGTCCTCATCGATTAATTCTTCCAGATGATCAACAGACAGAGCATTCATTTCAACTGCCTTTTTGATTCCACCTAATGCAGAAAACTGATTTACATGAACCTTTGGTCGAAGTCCGATCTTCGCTCCTGCTTCCAGAATCTCCGCCATTTCATCTACGGAAAAATAATTGCGTTCGCAGAAAGCGTCGATGTAATCCGCCAGTCCTTCTTCGGCAATCTTTGGAATCATTTCGTTGATGATTAAATCAATGTATCCTCTGTGATTTTCTTTGTATTCAATCGGAAAGGCGTGCGCTCCAAGAAAGGTTGCTTTGATGGCAATGTCACTTTCTTGCTTCAGACGTTTGACTACGCGTAGCATTTTCAACTCTGCATCTACAGACAAACCGTAGCCAGACTTAATTTCCAACGCTCCCGTTCCGTAGGATCTCAGTAATTCGATTCGTTGCATTGCCTGAGCGAACAAATCATCTTCAGACATATCTGCCAATTTTCGAGCAGAATTGAGGATTCCTCCTCCTTTTAAGGCAATTTCTTCGTACGAAAGACCATTGATTCGATCAACGAATTCCTCTTCTCTACTCTTCGCAAATACGGTGTGCGTGTGCGAATCGCAAAAGGCAGGAAGGACGTACTTTCCTTCAGCGTCGATTACTTCGAGATCTCTCCAATCGGTAATTCCGCCCCAATCCTCCATTGATCCATAAGCGACAATCATCCCGTCTTCCAACGCCAAGAAAGCATTTTCAAGGATTGGTAAGGTTTTCATCTCCTCGCCACGACGAAATTTCGGTAAATCTTCACCGTACTGGACGAGCCCTTTTATGTTTTTGATCAATATCTTTCCCATCGAACAATGTTAGCCAAAATGATTGAAATGCTTGAAAACGTTTAATAAAATTAACGAATGTATTTGCTAATTAGAGAAAATCTGTATCTTTGCGGTCACCAATTCAAAATGCCCGGGTGGCGGAATTGGTAGACGCGCTGGATTCAAAATCCAGTGTCTTCGGACGTGCGGGTTCGATTCCCGCCCCGGGTACGAAAAATACAGGGTGAGTGCACAGAGCGAGAGCGATGACATTCACCCTTATTTTTTTCCCCACACTCACACTCGAAGCTCACACTTTTGAATTATAGAGTGAGTGTGCAGAGCGATAGGACATTCACCTATCTTGGTGCTGTGCATCGGCTTCTCAAAACTCGCGCTGAGACCTCGCACAACTATTTCATATCAAGTTCAAATGTCAATCGTGAAAGACACAATCTAATATCCTCAGCCAACAAAAAGTTCGATAATTGTCCCACCTCGGGTACGAAAAATACAGGGTGAGTGCACAGAGCGAGAGCGATGACATTCACC
>JBGCDF010000326.1:0-5724 GCA_045105095.1 Crocinitomicaceae bacterium
GATTCATATTCAATCAAATACCATTTCCCGTCAATGAATAAATCGTAGTCCGCAATTCCCGTATGCGCATCGCCAATTCTCCACGTCATTTTCTTGAGAGAAGTATAAGTCGTAGAGCTTTTGAAATTCTTCGTCGAAATAGTCGGGGCGGTCACATCTCTTTTCAATAAATATTGACCGAAGTACTTCGACTCCACATGGTACCATCCATCTTCGTGTTCAGCTACCATCGTTCGCTTTCGTCCTTTTGCTGTGATGATTTGAATGTAGTGTTTTCCATCAGGTTCTTCGTCAGACTTTACTTTGATCTTGTATGCCTTATGAACGGGTTTTGCAGCTTTTCCGATTGTGGTATTTAGAGCGGCTTCGTCCAATTTCATAGGCTCGTAAACGGTCTCTATTCCGAATTGAACTTCCCGCACATCGTTTTCCAATTGCAGAGACTGACCTGGTTGTAAGTAGGTCAAATCCAACCCAAGTTCATCATTCGGATTTATCGCACCTGCAGAGACAACAATATCAAAATTCAACGTAGAGCGATTGCCTTTCGGGTCATAACCAACGTAATTGACTTTGAGAATATCTCCAGGTTTGCACTTAATGACACCATTTTCGCCTCCATCATATTCATAAATAGGCAAGCTGTTCTGAGTAGTTTTGAAACACTTGTGGTATTTCTTGCGGTTCTTCGAATACTCTTCGTAATCCTTGTGGCAGTTTACATATCGCGTAGATTCAAATGGGACACGATTCGTTCGCTGTCCGAAAATGGTGTCGCCGTTAACAATCAAAATACTTCCATACAATCCGCATTGGTTGGGCGCTCCGTTCAAACGATCAATCACATCTACTGCAATACCGATTCCGCCAGATTCGGTGCAGTAGTTTGCAGGAATGGTGATTTTACTTCCAGATATGTAATACCCTGTCTTTCCTTTTGTTGCTGTTCGAACCGTCGCTTTATTTGGGAAACGGTAACCATCCTTTGTCAATGAGTATACTTTCACACCACGGATTTCAGGAGCTTTCGTATCAGCAACATCGAACCCAAAAACCAAAGGGTTTAATGCAGCCTCTGTCTTTGTATCTCGAATCTCAAAATGGACGTGCGGAGCCGTTGAGCTTCCTGAGTTTCCAGATATGGCAAAGATTTCTCCCTTCGTTAGTGAAATTTCTCCTTTTCGAGGAAAAATTTCAACAGCGAAATCCTGCTCATTTTCCTGAGTTGCACGAACGATAGAGTCTACTTTTCCTTTAAACTCGCTGCAATGAGCATATACACTTGTGATTCCATTTGGATGATCGACATAAACGACCTTTCCATAGCCATACGGCGAAACTTTGATGCGTGAAACAAATCCATCAGCAATGCTGTACAAATTATACCCAATTCGTCCGTTCGTTTTGAAGTCTACTCCCATGTGGAAGTGGTTCGGACGCAATTCTCCAAAATTCGACGAAAGAATTAACGGAATCTTGAGCGGAGGATGATATCCACCTTCAGGAATTTTATGATCCGTTTGAGTATGGCTCGTAAACATTAAAAATGCTACGAAAAAGCAAGAAATAAGGACTCTAAACATTTTTCAAAAATAGATGTTTGATAAGTTTACAACAACAATCGAGCTAAAAATATTGATTGTCTCTAGATCAATGTTAACTTTGTATAAAGTCGAACTATGTCAGATCGCGTTAATGAACTTATTGATACCCTAAAAGAGAAAATGACTCTCTTGAAAGATCAATGCGTAAACGAACGATCAAAAAACGATGAATTATCCGCGGAAAATGAACGACTACAGGCAAATTTAGCCGAAAAGTCGACGGAGATTTCGAATCTACAATCCAAAGTTGAGTCATTAAAAGAAGCACAAAATTTGGCGAAAGTACAGAACGTTAATCCATCAGAAGAAGAAAAAATCTCTGATGATCAGATTGATGAATTGGTAAGAGAAATTGAATACTGCATCGGGCAGTTAAAGAAATAGACATGTCGAAGTTGTCATTAAAGGTTGTAGTTGCTGGAAGAACATATCCACTTTCTGTTGAAGAGGATGAGGTTCAGAAAGTAGAGGCCGCCGCAAAGGACATCAACAAAGCAGTAAAAATGCTGCAAGACAACTACGCTGTTAAGGATATGCAAGATTTGTTAGCCATGACGGCACTGCAACTCGCGGTGAAAGAAGGCAAACGTAGTACCCCTGAAGAAATTGAACCAGATTACAGCGATATTGAAGATCGCCTTTCTGCCTTGATTCAGGAACTAGAAGCATAATTCAAGCCGATAGCTATCGATCCGATAACAATCGGATCACTCTCTTCCGTTCTATTGATCGCGTTCTAATTGAATATTAATTATTAGAAGCACTAAGAATTATGATGAATATCATATATGGAATTATTGGAGCAGTTGTAGGTGCAATTATTGCCTTTCTGGTCCAGTCCGTGATGTTGAAGAAGCGCAAGGAACAAATTATCAAAGACGCTGAAAAAGAAGGTGAAAACCTAAAGACAAACAAGATTCTTCAAGCCAAAGAAAAGTTTTTGAAGCTGAAGGAAAATCATGAAAAAACGATCAAAGAACGAGATCGTAAACTACAGTCTGCAGAGGATCGAGTGAAAACGAAAGAGAAAACACTTTCGAAGAAAATCGAGGAGTCTAATCGTAAGAGCAAGCAAGTTGAAGGTCAGCGTAAGACTTTGGATGCTAAAATTGTTGCAAACGATAAGAAGCAATCTGAATTGGATAAAATGCACCAAAAGAACGTAGAGGAACTTTCTCGTGTTAGTGGATTATCTGTTGAGGATGCGACAGAAAGCCTGATGGAGACGCTGAAGGCTGAGGCAAGAACTGGAGCAATGGCGCATATCAATGAAATCGTCGAAGATGCGAAGTTGAATGCGAATCGCGAAGCGAAGAAGATTGTTATTCAAACTATTCAGCGTGTTGCATCTGAGCAAGCCGTTGAAAATTCAGTTTCCGTATTCAACATCGATTCTGATGAAGTGAAAGGACGAATTATAGGTCGTGAAGGTCGAAACATTCGTGCACTGGAAGCTGCAACGGGTGTAGAAATCATCGTTGATGACACTCCAGAGGCGATTATCTTATCGTGTTTTGATCCAGTACGTCGTGAAATCGCTCGATTAGCGCTCCACCAATTGGTGTCGGATGGTAGAATTCACCCTGCTCGAATTGAGGAAGTAGTAGCGAAGACGAAAAAGCAATTGGAAGAGGAGATCGCTGAAACAGGACGTAGAACGTGTATCGACCTTGGAATTCATGGATTGCATGCTGAGCTTACACGAATGGTCGGAAGAATGAAATACCGTTCTTCTTATGGACAGAACTTATTACAGCACTCGCGTGAAGTAGCGAATCTGTGTGCGATTATGGCAGCTGATCTTGGATTGAATGTCAAAGCAGCAAAACGAGCAGGATTACTTCACGATATTGGTAAAGTGCCAGACGAATCTCCAGAATTACCTCACGCAGTACTCGGAATGAAGATGGCAGAGAAATATGGAGAGAAGAAAGATATATGTAATGCGATCGGTGCTCACCACGATGAAGTAGAGATGACAACAATGATTTCTCCTATTGTTCAGGTGTGTGATGCTATTTCTGGAGCGCGACCAGGTGCTCGTCGTGAAGTAGTTGAATCGTACATCAAGCGTATCAAAGAATTGGAATCATTGGCGATGGCATACGATGGTGTTTCGACGGCATATGCGATTCAAGCTGGTCGTGAGCTACGTGTATTGGTGGAAAGTGAAAAAGTAACGGATGCTCAAGCGGATGAATTGTCATTTGCTATCTCTCAGAAGATTCAAACAGAAATGACGTATCCAGGTCAGGTGAAAGTTACGTTGATCCGTGAGAAACGCGCGGTAAATTACGCGAAGTAAATGAGTCTGAGTAATGCGATAGAAACAATCAAAGGTCAGCATGCTCTGGTTACAGGAGGTGCTGGTTTTATTGGGTCTAATCTGGTTGCGTTTTTACTCGAGAATGGACTTCGAGTTAGTGTTCTGGATAACCTCTCAACAGGAAAAAGAACCAATTTAGAGGAGTTTGTGGGGAATCCCAATTTTCGTTTTATCGAAGGAGATATCACGGATTACAATACGTGCCTCAATGCGGTTCAGGGAGTAGATTTCATTAGTCATCAGGCAGCAATGGGGTCCGTTCCAAGATCAATTGAATTTCCGCACAACACACATAACGTCAATGCAACGGGTTTCTTGAATATGCTGCACGCAGCCAAGGAGTCAAAAGTAAAGCGGTTCGTGTATGCGAGCTCTTCTTCAGTGTACGGCGATAACGTTGTCTCTCCGAAAGAAATTGGAATGGAAGGGGAGTTACTTTCCCCTTATGCTGTGACGAAGCGCTTGAATGAGGAATACGGTAAAGTCTATCACAAACTGCACGATATGCAAACGATTGGCTTACGTTATTTCAATGTCTTCGGACCCAAACAAGATCCTAACGGAGTGTACGCAGCAGCTATTCCTAAGTTCATTGATAAAATGATGAACGGAGAGCAATTGACAATCAATGGTGATGGTCAACAAACGCGTGATTTCACCTTTGTCAAAAATGCAGTCAAAGCGAACGTACTGGCGCTGGCAACTTCAAATCAAGAAACTTACGGAAGCGTATTTAATGTCGCTTGCGGACAATACTTCTCGCTCAATCAAGTCGTGAAGGCCATAAAAGAATCACTCATTACGTACGGTAAATACAACGAGGCATGTGAAATTGTTCATGGCCCAGATCGTGCAGGTGATATTCGAGATTCGCTTGCAGATATTTCATTGACAACGAAGCAACTTGGTTACGACGACCTCGATTTATTTGAAGAGGGGATTGACGTATATTTGAAGATGCTTTGTGCCGATGCTTAAAGGAATCAACTTAAAATCTCAGTTCTTAAAATACGTCATTGTATTGATGTCCGGAACTGCGATTGCCCAAATAATCAATTTGGGGTTGAACATCATTTTATTTCGAGAATTCTATGATGCAGTAGATAACGCAGAGTTCGGAAAGTTTACGCGATTGATGGGAGTCGGTGTAGCGCTCGCAACTGCAAGATATGATCTGGCCATTCCAATTGCAAAGGCTGATGTGCATGCATTTCGTTTGTACCGTTTATCACTCAGAATTGCCGTGGTTTCTGCAGGCGTAACCACCTTGATCACACTTGTTCCGATCATTTTTTCTGGTGATGTAAGTGAGGTATTGTTTTATGCGCTGATTCCAGTTGGCGTATTTTTGACAGCATTTTACAATATTGGCACCAACTGGGCAATTCGAAAGCGTCTATTCAGGAGTATTAGTTTTTCAAAAGTGGCTAATGTTAGCTTTGGAGGTGGAATAAAATTGTTGATGGGATGGTTAGGTTCAGGATACATTGGGTTAATTGTTGGTACTGTCGGAGGTTTACTCTTCGCTAATGGATGGTTCGCTGCAACATTCAGAAAGGTTAGTGCAAAATTCTCTATCAAGGCAGGATCTCCCAGAACCAAGGTACTGGCAAGAAAGTTCGACGAGTTCCCAAAGGTAAATTTACCGCATGCTATGATGGACGTTAGTCGCGATCTTATTGTTGCAATCCTCGTATCGGAACTCTTCACTAAGTACGACTACGGTTCCTATGAGCATTCGTACAGAATGCTTCGTATGCCATTGATGCTCGCAGGTTTGGCGATTAGTCAAGT
>JBGCDF010000327.1:0-2648 GCA_045105095.1 Crocinitomicaceae bacterium
TGTGTGTAAACAAATATATAAAAAAAACCGAGTCATGAAAATTTATATGCACCACTGTACGAGCACCTTAAAAAGTGCGAAATATCAAGAAGCTTAACAGTACTTCATTAGTAACTCTCTAATAATAAAGGGTAAGCAGGCAACGAATTCATACTGTTGAATGCTCGATGCAGAGAAATTGCCGCAAAAAAGTAGTATTTCCCGCATGAGGAACTGCATGATTCCTCATACGCTTAAAGAAGAAATCACACTATCATCCAGTAAGGGAGAACATCAGTTCATCATTCAAAAGGACGATCCGGAACATGTGAACGGAATGATTTCGGATTGGAGGCTAAGAAATGGAAAAAGACGCTAAATGATGTATTTCGTTATCGGATCTCCAACCAATAAGATCCTCCGTGCTGCTCTACTCCCTTGAGGTTCGAATGATCCCATATTGGGGAAATCAATTCTGAAAGCTCCTTGTCTTCGTGAATAAAGTAATTCGGAAGAATAGTTGCGTACTTCTCTGGGTTTGCCAGAATATACATCGCCAACCCATACTGCTCAGTGTAAAAACGATCACACATGAACTGCGGGTAGTCGTATGGTAAGTATATGTCGTGAATGTGCACAATCACACCTTTCTTCAGTTTTGGCAGAATTTCCATGAAGAACACCATGGAATCAGAGTTAGGAAGAATCCGATGAGAATTATCAATGAACAAAATATCTCCCGCCTCCAATTGCAAAATCTCAGAATAGTCAATTGATTCAAAAGGTTGTCGAATGATGTGATCCGCTAAATTGTCAATTTCGGCACGTGGCTGAGGATCGATAGAAGTAATCTCTGTCTCAAGGTCGTTGTCTTTTTTTGATCTAAACGCCACCTTGGTAGAGTTCCCCGATCCAACCTCAACATATCGCTTTGGCTTTTTGATAGCCAGCATAGCGTAAATTCCGACGATGTCCAATCCTGGAAGCATTCCATTGTTCCATCCTGGAGAACTCAAATCGCTTTCTTGCTCGAGCCTATTGATCTGCTGAATAGCATCTTTTAATTCAAGCGTCTGCTCAAGAAACGTTCTATATTCGTTTCTATTCTTATTGATAATTTCGTACAACTCCGAATGAGGTGGTTTTCCATGTCCATATCGAGGTACCATTTTCACAGGATACTCGGAGAAAAAAGTTTGAAATTTCGGAGAAAGAAAACGATACAATTTTTTCATGCTAACCAGATATATACTGCCCTTCAATTAAGGCTGAGCAAATTTAGCAAGATTTTAGAGTTGCTCTGTCAAAGCGGGTTCTGAAATAAGAAATAAAAAGAATACTGTTGAAACAACGAGTAATACGGCGCGAGGGAATAGTCAAAATGTCGTATCTTAGCGCCATAACTAATAATTAATTGACTATGAAAAGACTAATACTATTTTTTGCAGCAACCTTAATTACTGCGGCCTCTGCAACTGCTCAATGTACACCAGATCCGCAATACACGGATCCAGGAGTTTACCCGGACAGTGCTACTGGTTTTCCTGATGGAATGGTTGATTGTCCTTACGACTTGACAATTACTAATGTTGTTCCGATTGACACGACAACGATGATTGGTCCGATTCCGGTAACATTAACTTTTGATAGTGCTGTTGTTACCAATGTTGCTGGATTACCTCCTGGGTTCACATACAGCTGTTATGATGCACAAAATACTGTTTCACCTCCTGATGGATGTGCTTTCGAAGGAGGAACTACAGGATGTATTTCTATTGTAGGGACACCTCAATCTGGTGATGAAGGAGTTTATAACTTGAGTATTGATGTAGATGTTTATCTCGAAGGTGGTTCTACTCCAACTGCGACTCAAACTGTTGATTACTACACAATCGAAATAGTGGCTTTTGATCCTGTAAACGGATGTCCTCCAGTTGGAATTGAAGAAGAAACATCGGCTAATTTCACGCTATACCCTAATCCGGTTAATGAGTCATTTACTCTTAAAGGATTAGATGGAGTGGACATTAATTCGATTGTAGTATCTGACGCTACAGGAAAGGTTGTTCGCACGCATGACAATGTTAACGAATCAACTTTCGATGTGAATGTTGCTGATCTAAATGAAGGAGTATACTTCGTTACTATTGGTCACGCTAATTCTTCATCGGTAGTTCGTTTTATCAAGGAATAATATTTTCTAAATAGATTTTGTAAAAGCCATTTCTTCGGAGATGGCTTTTCTTTTTGCTTCATAAATAGTGAGTTAGAAAAAAAGTCATTTTTTTTTCGTTTTTATGTTGGATGGTTAAGGAAATTTGTGTTACATTTGCCCACGCTTTAAACGAAAAGCATTACACAATTTCTACAAGACTGACTGTTGTCAGTATCTCGATGAGATTTAGAAAATTGGTTTGGTAGTTCAGTTGGTTAGAATACTTGCCTGTCACGCAAGGGGTCGCGGGTTCGAGTCCCGTCCAGACCGCCAACAAAACACTGCTTTTATGGCTGAAAGCATAGAAATCCTCAAGATGTATCAAATGTCTTGAGGATTTTGTCGTTTATAGTCGTTTCTCTAGCATCTTTTTATCATCCATCCTGAAAGGAACACTTAAAGTCTACACTTGCTATTCTAATAAAAAAATGAAGCTATCTAAGCTTTTTAATCT
>JBGCDF010000328.1:0-6068 GCA_045105095.1 Crocinitomicaceae bacterium
AAGTGAAACTGTCGGGGTTCGAGAGCCTCACCCCTCTAAGGTGCCGTACCATAAATCGAGGGGAGAGGCTCTCGAACCCCGACAGTTTCACTTCAATATTCTAGGCACTCACTTCACTATCACTCTAAGTTAAACGAAACTACAACTTTAGGAACAATATTCTGTTTCCAATCGGCATTTGAATAATACCCATATCGGTAAAACGCTGCTAATCCGATCGATGTAAAATTGCTCGTAAGAATCCCATCCAAAAGCAGTCCAGCCTCATAAAATCCTTTGTCCATTGTTTCAAACGTCAACTGGTGAGCTTCACGATTGGTGAAATTCCCAAAACCAATCGCATGATGGAGACCAAGTTGCGGTTCGTTCCAGCCAGCCTCCGTTTTAATTCTTCTAAACATAAACCGTGTGAATACATTCACTTGTTCCGTCGTGTAAAAGCTTCCTGATGTCATTGTTTCGAAAGAGTTCATTACAGAAACATTCCAAAACTGACGTGTTCCATTCCCGTTGTATGCAAGCGCCAAAGGAACATCGCCTACAACTTTTGAAGCCCCCAGCTTCCAATGGAATTTTCCAATGGTTCCTACTCTTGTTGCATGGCTAACTTCGGCATTCAATCGCATATATTCAACGTCACTTTCTGCTATGCCTTTCCAGCCTCGAACAGCTTTTACTCTAATTTGAGGATACCTCTTTCCTAGTGACACTTTTCGATCACCGATCAGCATGTTCTTCTCAAGAATGTCCCAGGTAAACTCTATTCCAGACTCTGCAACATCTAGTTCATTGGCATCTAGATTTGCGTACTGATAATCTCCAGTAAACCAAATTCGCTGGTAGTTTCCAATTAATTTCAACTCTATATTCGATTTAATATCCCACGAGAAAACCATTTCCCCCAATCGTTGACGATCCATTTGAGAGATGTAGAATTGTCGGTACAAATCATCTGAAATCAATCGGAAGTTCTCGTGAAAGGACATCCCTCCCCGCTCCAATAAATCTTGCTGATAACGAAGGTCTAGTCGAATTCCTTTTTTCTTGTTCAAATGGAATGTGGCATGCCCTCCGTACTTCCATTCCTTGTCACGTGTCCCCCAGCCAAAGTATCCACCAAATTGGATATTCTTCATGAGACGTGTCGAAGTTTCCAAACCTGCTCCCAATCGATAGCCTTCGTAATTTCTGAAAGTGATCAAACGCTGTAAATCCAAATTGATGTTCTTGCCCAGAGGTACTTTTCCCTCCGATAAAACCTTCAACACCGTTAGCCAGCGATTGAAATTGAATTCCTTCCCGATACTATCCACCACACGATAGGTTTCGGTTTCTTTATCTGTAATGGAGTATTTCCTATACTTTTCCCATTCATCCTCACTTAACTCACCTGCTCCTTCCGCAGTTTCCACAACAATATTATCGTTCATTCCCCGCTTCTCAATGTCGGGGTTTAGTTTGATCTCTTCGATATATGAACTTCCCCGACCTATAATGTAGGACGATTCCAACCCTTCATCGATGGTCAATGGGCGCAAATCCATCTCAGTAGTCAACTTGGACGGAAACCACTTCTTGCCATCAATAAAAGCGTATTCCTGAATAATTTTCAGGGTTAATCCAGTAGAATCATTATACGGTTCAGCGATCACTTTTTCAATTGCATAGCCGTTTGTGTTGATGTACAAATGACCGGTCATTCCACTAAAGGTTTTACCCAAACGTGGTCGGTAAAAGATGGTAAAAGTCGTATCGTTATTTACTACAGTTGTATCCTGCAAGATGAACAAATACCGATTAATTCCACCTCTCGCAATTGGATTTACGTAGTTGTTTCCAAAGAGATTAAACTGGTTCTCATAAAAGCTGAAGGATTGAAAACTATTGGCAAAGGTCGAAAACATCGGGTCGGAAATACCAGAAACTTTGTAAGCTAAAATTTCTTCCTTATCTCGGTAAGGCGGAATGAAACTTCTCTTCGAAGTGCTTTCCATTATAAATAGGTGCTGCTTCGTGAAAAAATCTCTCGCACCGATTAAATTACTATCTGCCGTAGAATCGGGTATCGCGGCGAGTGCATCAGGGTTCAAATCGAATTTAAACTTACTATAGTTCTTGTAAGTGAAGGCATCATTCTTCAGCGGATGGTTGATCTTTCTTCGATCAATTACCTTTCGCATAATACGATGAGCAGGGTTCTCACCAGCAACTACCACTACCTCTTCCACATCTTGTTCTCCATATTTCATGTGGAGAACATTCCCCGAAGTCTCATTCAATCTGATGGTTGTATCTTCGAAATGTGAATAGGTCAATTGAACGGACGTCACGGAAACCCCCAAGGTAACGTATCCATCCAAGTCGCTCAAAAAAGGACTCCCAACATCAGGAATAACTTTCACAAAAGGAATGGGTTCATTTGTTCCTAATTCCTGTATTTGATACTTTGTTTGAGATAGAGTGATCAATGCCATCGACAAGAAAAGAAATAGGGAAAGGATTTTTTTCATACTACAAATCTAGTTTAATCTTACGTTCACATGAAATAAGACAGTCGAAGTACCAAATTGTTACACGCAATAATTCTCTCGTATTGATTTAATACTGTTTTAAAACAGTATCTTGAACACACTTAATTTGTTACGATGAAGTATTTCTTGATTTTTTTGAGTTTTATCGCCGCGTATACCTTTGGTCAAGAAGATGAATTTCTTGATGAGCTCAAAATCGGGACCAAAAAGAATTGGAGCTTAAAAGATTCGAGTATCATTATTCGCCTAAACAAGGCTTCCATCGATAGCGCATTTGTGAATTATCAAAAAGCTGAAAACTATGCGCGGCTCGCAGAACAGTACTCTAAAAAAATTGAATATTTGAACGGCGAAATCATCAGTCTTAAAAACCTGACCAATTGCAAAATTTACGGGAACGACCTAGATTCAGCTCTGTTTTTCGCCAACAAATGCCTCGAAAGATCAAAGCAACTGAACGATTACAGGCGCATACTCATCGGCTACGAAACCGTTGGTGTCGTTTACGACTACAAAAGACGCTATGACGAGGCGATGAAATTCTACTTAAAAGCAGTAGAAATTGCAGAGCAAAATGATCCCAAATTAGCCTCAAGATCTTATGGAAACATCGGACTCTTATACAAACGACTCAACAACTTAAAGAAGGCCGAGGAGTATCAATTAAAATGTGAGAAAATCGCTCGAAAGTACGATCAGAAGGTAGAACTGATGGCTTGCCTGAACAATTTAGGAATCATCGGCAAGGATCAAAAGCAATATGAAGATGCTTTACGTTACTATGAAGAAGGTTTGGAGATTGCAATAAACATAGGCGATCGTAAATACGAAAGTTTTATTCTTTCCAATATGTCTGTTGTATTTTTTGAACAGAAGAAGACGGACCTCGGTTTGAGCTACTTCGAGAAATCCGTGAAATGGAATAAACAATCAGGTTCGCCCCTTTCGATGGCTATTAGTTATCACAACCTAGCATGTAACCTTCAGGACATAAAAGAATATCAGAAGGCATCCGTAGCGATTGATACGGCCCTACAATATGGACTTCGAACTGACAACTTCGACCTGATCATGGAATCCTATAATGTGCTTGGAGAAATAAAATCTGCTCAAGGAAGTCATTCTGAAGCCTACGAAGCCATGAACATGGCCTACAACTACAAGGACAGTGCTAACATCGCTGCTATCAACAATCAGGTAGCAGAAATGGAAAGCAACTTCAATCAAAAACAACGAAATGTTGCCGACTCTTTGGAGAAAGTCCAACTGATGAAAGAACGAGAGCTGGATCAAGAATTGAGCGACGAGAAAATCTGGCGGCGGGATTTGCTGCTTACCCTCTCCTTGATTGCACTTTTAGTAGCTGGAGCGGGAGCTTTTTTACTCTTCAAAACCAACCGAAAAGTTAAGGCGAAAAGCAAAATTGTTGAGGACCAGCACCGAGAGATCACTGATAGTATTCATTATGCGCAGCGTATTCAAGATGCAATGATCAGCAACGAAGAGGCATGGAATCAAATTAGCCCTGGGAAGTTCCTTTTTTACCAGCCCAAAGATGTAGTGAGCGGTGATTTCTATTGGGCTCATCACAATCAAGACAAGAATCTTTCTATTTGGTGCGTTGCCGATTGTACGGGACATGGAGTACCCGGAGCTTTCATGAGTGCACTCGGAAGTTCTTTTCTGACTGATATCATCGTAGATGATGGTGAAACTGATCCTGCGAAAATCCTAGGTTTATTGAGGAGAAAAGTGATTTCCGCTCTCACGAAAAAAGGGGAAGATGACCCAAAAGACGGAATGGATTTAGGGCTCTGTGTTTGGGATAAAAAAACGAATATGTTGCATTTCGCCGGAGCGAACAACCCGCTCTACCTCATCCGAAACAAAGAAAACATCGGAATGCACGAATTTAAACGTATCGTTGATCTTCCAGAGGAAAACAGTATTCTGTTCGAAGTTCCACCTAATAAAATGCCTATTGGATCTTACGGAGGAAATGAACGCCAGTTCGTGTCAACAAGTATTCAATTGGAATTTGGCGACACGTTGATTCTGGCTACTGACGGTTACGCAGATCAATTCGGTGGCGAGCGCGGAAAGAAATTGAAGTCGCGCCCATTCAAAGAATTCCTGCTTAAACTTCAAAAAGAACCATTATCGGAACAGGCTCTTACGATGGAACAGCACTTTGAAAAATGGAAGGGATCGAACGAACAGCTGGACGATGTCTGTGTGGTAGGAATTCGAATTTCGTAAGTTTTTCATGATTCTGACTTTCTGAGTACCTTTGAAGTATCGGACGAACAGCTGACAATATCAATATCATAAGGCATTTGACATTCACAAGAATGTGGCAAGGTGTATTATTGAAATCCAGTTACTGGCTTTCGCGCTTGCGAAAAAAAGCGGTCCACAAAGGCATGCCAATCAGCTTAAGTATAGAGCCAACTACCGCATGCAATCTTGGATGCCCGGAATGCCCTAGCGGCTTGAAGCAATTTACGCGACCAACAGGAAAACTGAATTTGGACTTACACGATACCATGCTCGATCAGGTGAGTAAATCAGTCTTTTACATCAACTACTATTTTCAGGGAGAACCATTTTTGCACCCTCAGTTTTTGGACTTGATTCGAAGCGCAAAACGTCATAAAATCTATACGGCTACTTCGACCAATGCCCACTTCATTGATGAAGCGAAAGCTGAGGAAATTGTGAAATCGGGATTAGATCGATTGATTATTTCCATTGATGGCTTGACTCAGGAAACGTACGAAAATTATCGGATCAATGGTCGGTTAAGCAAAGTGATTGAAGGAACGAAACACCTCATCAAAGCAAAGAAAAAAGCTCAGTCGAAAACTCCGCATTTGATCTTTCAGTTTCTGGCGGTAAAACCAAATGAGCACGAGATTCCTGAAGTATTCGAACTTGGAAAAAAATTGGGCGTGGATGAAGTTCGGATCAAAACAGCGCAATTGTACGACTACAAGCAGGGGAACGCATTGATGCCCGAAAACGAGGAGTACGCGCGCTACAAAAAGAACCTGGACGGTACATATTCGTTGAAATATAAAACGGGGAATCATTGTTGGAGGATGTGGTCATCTTCGGTTTTGACGTGGGATGGGAAGGTGGTTCCTTGTTGTTTCGATAAGGACGCTCAACATGTGCTTGGAACATTGGAGAATGCTTCGTTTGAGGAGGTTTGGAATAGTCCAAGTTATCGCGGGTTTAGAAATGCGGTATTGACTTCTCGTAATGAGATTGATATTTGTCAGAATTGCTCGGAGGGCGCGAAGGTATGGGCGTGACTTCGACAGACTCAGCGATCCCGTTATTTTTGGACTTAGTTCAGAATTGAGTTCTTCGATTTTTTTCTTTTTTACCACAAGGACACGGATCAACTGTTGGTTGATGCACAAGGGCTTTGTGGAAGAGCTACGATCGCCTTATGAGCTTTGAACAATTTGTGACAACTTAATTGGTTAGGTTGGTTTTGGAATGTCTGTTTTGATCGCTACTATATTGCTG
>JBGCDF010000329.1:0-6068 GCA_045105095.1 Crocinitomicaceae bacterium
AAATCTTTGATGAAGGTTTCATCCTTCAACATGGACGCAGAACCTACTTGAAAACTTCGATCTTTGTATTCGTATACACTAAAAACGTCTTCTACAACTGTTTCCGTTTTTAGTCCGATGTGAACGTTGTATCCGAAGATAAATCGATCGCCAATCGGAACCATATCACGTGCTTCGCACGAATGCTGGGTCGTTATGTGTTCTGTGGCGATGAGTTGTGTTTCAACACCACCGAAAATTTCTTTTCGCTGTTCGTTAAGAGATTCTAACCGAGATTTGAGGTCAGTCCCGTATTTATTCAGTCGGTTCCGAATGATTTCATACGTGCCTTGCTCCAGTCCCGATTCACTGCGTGGTTGTGTTCCACCGTGATCTTGGCTGTTTTCTGTTTCAGACATACGCTATTTATCTATCGGAATCTATTCTCCTAACCCGAGACTTCCTGCGTTAGTACCATCAATTCCAAAGCGTTTTGCCATTGAAAGTAATTCGGACAACATCGATTGATCGTCTTCAGATTTCGCTGATTTGATCAACTTCATCAACAATGCTGAAACTGTCAAGTTCTTCACATCTTCTGTTTTGATGCTTGATCCAGCGATTAATCCGCGAAGCTTATCCAACACTGTTTCACCATTTGCTGATGACAACAATTGTTCCTTCACAGTATTGATGATCTCACTCTTATCAGCATACTGATCAACTACTTTCGCATTTGAAATCGCACCGATAATCTTATCGAAGAATACTGGTTCTCCACCTACGATGTCAATGTTTGCCGATTCAAGCGCGCTTGAAAGAACCGTCGCTTGTGCATCCGCAATGTCTTTCTGAATATTGATTTGGGCCAATTCGATTTGCTTCTCTTTGTCTAGCTTGAGTTTGAACTCTTCGTGTTCTTTTCCGACACCATCCAACTGCTTCATCGCTTCTGCTTTCTCCTTGATACCTTCCGCTTCAGAACGTAACTTCTGCTCCAAGACAGCTGCTTCCGCCATACCTTTCTCTTTCTCTGCAGCCGCAGTCACGTTAATAACTTCAGCATTTGCTCGTCCAAGCTCCGCATCACCGATTGCTTTCGCATGAGATTGCACTTCAACTCCTTTCGCAAGGGCAATTGCCTCTGCCTCAAGAACAGCAGCCTCTGCTTCCCCTTGTTTCTCTCTCGCCTCTGCTTTCGCCTCCATGATTTTCGCTTCTGCGATTCCCACAGCAGCTTGTTTTGTTGCTTCAGCATCCGCTAAGATGATGATTGCATCTGCTTCTTGTGATGCCGCTTTTTGCGCAGCTTCCGCCTCAATTAATTTCTGAGTTGCAGCGTGCTCCGAAGCCGTTTTCTTTGCTTCCGCCATCTTGATCTCTTGCACAAATTGCTTTTCAGCTTCTTGCTCAGCAGCAGTAATTGCTACTGCTTTTTCACGATCCGCTTGCGCGAACGCTTTTGTATCCTTGATTTTCTCTTCTTCGTCAACAACTGTTTTTTCAATTGCCACACGATCACGAATCACTTCTTGAATGTTTCTCTTCTCTACCTCAACAACTTTCTCTTTCTCAATTTGAGCCAAGGTCACGATTCGCTCGCGCTCGTTCAATTCAAGTTGTCTATCCTTCTCTACTCGTTCCGTTTCAACTGCCTCTGTACGTTCTTTGTTCTTCGAAGCTGTAATCACCTGACGTTGTTTATTTTCTTCCGCAATCATCAATTCTTCCTCAGTCGCTATTCGCGCACGTTCAGACTTCAAGCGTTCTTCCTCGGCTACTTTTGCTACTTCGGCCTCTTCGCGTGATTTAATGTTCGCAATCTCACGTTTGTTCTTCTCTTCCTTTTCCGCCAATTGACGTTCCATTTCAAGAATTGCTTCACGTGCATCGACATCTTGTTGTTTGATGACTTTTTCTTCTTCACGTTTAATGTTATTCGCTAGCATGTTCTGCTTCGCTGTCAACTCCGTGATTTTCTTGATCCCCTCTGCATCTAGAATATTCATCGAACTTAATGAAGACAGGTGCGTTTGCTCCAAGTAATCGATAGCTGCATCATCCAAGGCGTAACCATTTAAATCTCGCCCGATCAAATTCAATATTTCTTGACGGAATTCGTCTCTTTTGTTGTAAAGATCTACGAAATCGAATTGTTTCCCGACCGTTTTTAATGCTTCGGAGAACTTCGCCTCGAATAATTCGTTTAAGGCAGCAGGACTCGACGCTCTCTCACAACCAACAGATTGTGCAACGCGAACTACATCGTCTTTCATTTGATTTACACGAACGAAAAACGCTACTTTAATATCTGCACGCATGTTGTCACGACAAATCAGTCCATCTTTTCCCATACGCTCAATATTGATCGTTTTCAGAGAGATGTCCATGCGCTCCAATTTGTGAATCACTGGCCAAACCATCATTCCAGTAAATGAAACCTTTGTTCCACCTACCCCTGTTTTCACCAAAGACTCACCTTGCTTTGCTTTCTTATAAAATTTCGCGATTGCGACTAGCAAGCCGACAATGATAACAGCGCCAACTACCGAAAGGATAATGGTCATGTTTGAGGCCAACTCGCCTGTTCCTACTTCTAGAGGGATCATAATGTATATTAGTTTAGATTAAGTTTTAAATTTCAATATGCTGCTCAACAACATAGTAATCGTCTTTTTTTGAGTCATTGACGATCATGACTTTGTCTCCAATATTGGCTTCACCGTTATTGGTTCGAATATCGAGCGCCAGAAAAGCTTCGCCCAATTTGAACTGTGCCTGTCCTGTTTTGCTAGATGTCGCCTTAATTCTGACCTCACCGATTGTTCCAAGGACATCACGATGTGCACTCTCCTTATCTAGAGCATCGAAGATCTTCACGAAAGGAGTTGTGAGTATTTTCGATACAAATAGTGATGGAAAGAACAAGGCGATTGTCATCAAAAGTCCCATTATGAAACCTTCGAAACCAAAGAAGTTGTTCACTAGAATTACTCCGAACCACCATGGCAAGACTAAGAAAGTCAGGAAAATCATGAATGGCACCCTTCCTAAATTGAAAAAGTGGAGAATCTTATTGAGTCCAAAAATATTGGAACTATCCACGTCCGAATCCACATCGACATCAGCGTCTACATCGACATCAACGTCCACATCGAAATCAACATCAAACGTATCGAAATCGAGAACGCCAAAAAGAACGACTAACCAGTATAAAATGATTACCAGGAATAAAATCGTTACGATAATGTTCGAAGCTTGGAAGAAAATGTGGATCATAGGACGACGAATTTAAGAATTACCAGACGAATTGTCGGATGAATTATCAGAATTAATTCCCAATCTCTCCTTCATTTTTTGCAACTCCTCATTCGCTGAGATTCTACCCTCATCTCCAATCGCTTTTTCAATCTCATCATCAAGCGATCGACTTTCCGATGCGATATCTCCGTACGACTCTGCTAAGGCCTCTTCCTGCGCTACTTTATCCTTCATTCGTTCTAGCATTGAAACAGTTCCATCCGAATCAAGAGAAGACATTTGCTTGTTGATATCTTTTGTTGCACTCGCAACTTTTACTCTCGCTTTAAGTGTTCTCAATTCGTTTTCGTAGTGACTAATCTTAGAACGAAGTCCTTTGATGTTTCCATCCAATTGAGACACTGAATTCTCAAACTTTTCTTTATCCGAAAGTGCATCAGAGGCTAACTGTACGTTTTCCTGTTTTTTCACCAGACACTCCGAAGCCAAACGATCAGCTTCTGCTGCGTCCATTGATCCGCTTTGTCCATTCTTTAGCAATAGCATCGCCTTATTCTCATAATCCTTCGCCTTCGCTGAATATGTTTCATGATCGTTTCGTGAGCGAATTGCCATCGCCTTTACTTCAGCAAGTGCTTTAATGCTACCCTCCAAATTTTCTTTTAAATCTCTAATTCCTTGCTCCGTCATTTTAATTGGATCTTCCAATTTATCGAGCGCAGAATGAGCCTCGGCTTTACCGATTCTAAATAATCTTCTAAAAATGTTCATTTCTTAATTTTTTATTACTGCCAATTTGAAGCTTCCAATAATTGTCGCAACGCTTCGGCTTTTATCTTTTTTATTTTCTTGAAAATGCGATGATTTCGTCAGAGAACTCGCTAAGCAAAAGACTTAGAGAATTAATCGAGCCCTCTAATTCATTTCGATCAAGGTTCTCCAACTGAAGTGTATCCCGGAAAATAACTTTTGACCCTTCTTCATCGAGAACGAATGCACCGTGTACGATATCCCTGTTCTTTTGTAAAAGAGTCTTATACGTATCAAGAGAATCGCTGGGCATATTGAAAATATGTTGTTCCATGATCAGAATTGGATCAGAACAACCAATAACCAAGTTATTTATCCCTTCCTCTTCTTTCTGAACTACAAACACTCCCGAGTCGTGATCTTCGAACGAAATTGTGTAATTGAGGTCAAGTAGATAATCTCGCACCTTACTAGAATATTTATCCATCATATTTTTAATTAATTTTCATGTGTGATTACGTACATGTGAATAGCACGTTCAATTGTGTTTTCTGTCGACAACAGTTCAAACTTACGTAATTTTTTCGAATAAATACTATTATTTTTAGCATTTTGCTAAATTTTATTACCTTTGAGATATGCAAGCTATTAATAAGAACATCAAGAAACTTCGATCTTTAAAGGGATTAAGCCAGTCTGACTTTGCTAAATTGTTTGACTTAAGTCGTGCAAACATTGGTTCATATGAAGAAGGAAGAGCGCAACCTAAGATCGATGCAGCCACTCGAATTGCTAATTATTTTAGTATTAGCCTTGATGATTTCGTTAATAAGGAACTGAGTGTAAATGACCTTTCGGGATTTAATGAACTAAAAGACAACGAAATTACCCCTACCCTTGTTAAATCAACTTCGCTCGTTTCCATTCCTTTTACCGATCACAAGAACATTCGGAAGTTTTTATCTCTCGGGAAATCGAGCGAACGCATTTCTGTTCCAACAGAGCACGGAGCTGACCTCGCAGTCAAACATGAAGGTCATCATTTAGAAGGAACAGATGGAATATCTGAGGGCGACATCCTACTACTTAAACGTATAAAGCCCACCGAAATACAGCACGGCTTTATTCACGCTTTTTGGTTGGATAACTTACTCACTGTTGGCATTTGCTTTATCGATGGAAAGACAATAGAATTGAGAGGAATTCACAAAGAATCAAAACTGGAAAGTATTGCTTTGAATAAGGTCGGTAAAGTTTGGCGCCTTCAGTCGGCTATCTGTAACAAGCAGCGAAATTTTGAACACGTATTGCTGACAAACCGCATCTCAGAACTAGAAGACACCTTGAAGAAGTTTATGAGTGAGAACCAATGATTCTATATGAATGAACTCAAAAAATATTGGATTGCGATTCCTGTAATGGTGCTGTTTGCAATATGCATCTTCACCAATCCCATTTATTGCGCACTCCTCATGGGGAGCATACTCCTTATCTTCAGCCTTCAAGGAATTTTGTTCATTCTTAAGGTTCAACGCGTTGGAATAAAACGCCAAGGCGAACTCAAAGGTTTTAAAACTGATAGTGACGGCGATAAAATACCCATCATAGAGTTCGAGACACAAGATGGAGAAAGAATAAGCGGCAAGCCTTATGTAACTGGTTCAGGATATGTTAGCGGCATAAGATTACAAGAACATCCCCACACTTATGTCACGATTTCGCATCTACCGAACTCGCCTGAAAAATTCATGATCATCAGTAAGGTTGGCCCGAATTATTTTAATCTTGCACTATTCGCCTTAATTGGAATAACACTCATTACATTAACTATACTCCAACTTTCAGGTTTCATTAATCTATTTTAAGAGGATATTCACTCACATTGATTGCTTTTATCAACTCTGCGAAATCTAAACAGAAAGAACAATCAAACTAGCTATCCAATAAATCCGAATTAAACTCCTTCTCCTCTTCTTTCGGTCCATTTGCCAATCGCTTAATTCGGATGTTTGCAAACCCAAAAATCATCGTCATAATTGGACTGATCAGATTGAAGAAACAATACATGAAGTATTCCC
>JBGCDF010000330.1:0-10898 GCA_045105095.1 Crocinitomicaceae bacterium
CCCAATCCCATTTACCCGTTACATCCGGTGAAACACCGAGTAAGATGTTTTTGGGAGATTTCGCATTGGGCGCGTCATAGTTGAAAGCTACTCCAGTATCTACCTCTTTTATTGGAATTTGCTCGTCCCAATCAGCGACTAAAATTCCAGACAGATTTCCACTCATTTTCACCGCAATTTCACTGGAAGTAATGACGAATGAAATCCGCGATTGATCCATATCTCCTTTGTATTGCGTTCCCATCCAGACATTCGCTTCGCTAGCAACGTAAGGAAGTTGTTTTACTTCAGATAAATTAAGAACGGGTTTTGCACCAATCGAAACTTGATCTAAGAGCATGAGAGGGGTAAGGGTCTCTTTTACTTTGGATGCGGTATAGAGCCAATCGCTCGTGTTGAAATCAGCAGTGATATTATCAAATTTTTGCGAAGTATAGGTTTTAGCCATCTCTGAAGTTGACTTCAATTTGAATGGGATTGTGACGTACTCTCCATGAATGGTCATCATCGAAACGATGCGTTTGACCTCGCTTAGACTCGCAGGCGTTTCCATGTTCTCTAATTCCTTTTTAATCGAGGAAATTAGATTTTTCGTTTGGGTTGAGAGGGCCTCAACGAACTCCAAGAGTACTTTGTTATTTTCCTTGGAATAAATAGGATCTAGGCTTGGCACACCATTCAAATTACAAGAGGCCGAAGCAGTTAATAAATCTTTGAATAAGCGATAATACAGTATCGGGAAATTCCATTGTTCATCTCCTGTGAGACGACCAGCTAAGGTCTGAATTCTCTCCAATTTTGTTTGCATTATTTCAATCTGCGATTCCAGATTTCTGGTTGCAGTTGTGAGTGCAGATAAACTTGAATTGTCCCACGTATCTTTCTCCGTATTGTTCGCCAAATCTTTCGGCAATAAGCTACGACCGTTTTTCAGGATATTCCGAGCTTGTTGAACAATGAAACTAACTTCGAAGAGTGAATATTGATCCACGCCTATCTTTGGTATTGTTTTCAAGTCGAGGTTGAAGTCATTCCATTTGGAAATTTTTATTTCTCGATCAGCTATTGCCAACTTCGCAAGTGGTTCAATAAAGGCATGCATGGAAGCGTTGTCCGTTGGAATACTGGCACAGAAGTCAATCGGTTCGATAGACATGAGCTCAGCAAAGGAGAGCGATTCATCAATTGGAATAATGGAATTGTCCGTTGTCTCTATTGAACCTTTTACATGAACCAAAATAGACTCTGGACTCGGAAGTAAATTACCGATCCACTCATTGATCCAAGGATTAAGCACAGATTTATACGTGAAATTTCCCCACACCGACCTGTTTCCATTCGCTGAAAACATTACTGCTACACGGTTTTCATGCTTTAACGCATGCACATGTGTTTTGATGAATTCTGGTTCTGGAATCCGCTCGAAATTATTCAGTGATTTGAGCAAGGCTGCTAGTCCTGAGTAATCAGATTTGATCATCTGATAAAGACTTTCTACGTGCATCAGATCAGAGAAACCATCCAAGCTGTCATCAATTTCTGCCAGAACATCATTGATTGTATTTTCGTCCTTCGTGGATTCGAACTTAATTTCAGATGCCCAATCTGATTTAGCCTGATACGCTTCAACCAGCGCCTTGCCGTCAACGGTATTGTTCGCTTTGTAATCATCTTCAGAGCCTTTGGAAGAAATCGATGAGATCGTACCGAATTTATCCCTAAAACCGAGAATGTACTTCGCTAGGCCTTGTTCACTTAAACCGCGTTCAAACTGGAAACCGAGCAGTGCACGGATATCCTGTCCGTTGTTCAATCCATCAATCATGGAAAGCGAAGTAAGTATACGCTTAGATGTGATGTCAATCGATAAATCCGATAGTGCCTGCTGTGTTGTACTATCTTTCAGCATTTCTTTCATGATATCACTGAACCCTGTCCGAACAATGGCAGAAACTTTTGCTTGATCAATGGATGGCGCGTGAATGTATCCCTGCGGATCTGATGAACTTTTCTTATCCTTTTTCAGGTTTTCCACAAAACCGTACGCACCGAAGTAGACGCCTGTTTTGTGTTTCTTGCGGTTGTTCATGAGGCGCTCATTGGCTACTCCGATTAACCATGCGTCCAAACGATGACTCGTTAAATCAATGTGCTCTGAGAATAAATTCTCTAATTCACGAACGTTCAAGTCTTTCAAATTTCCTAATGCTGCGCGCAAGGCTTTCAATTCAGCCGTTTCAGGCTTATTTAAATGCATTTGTTCGAACAAGAAATTCCCCATGCTCAGAGTTCCGGTAATCCCTGTGAATGAGTTATTCAGGTAATCCCACTTAGATGAGGGGATTTCCAGATTTTTGTTCGCATCGACCGATTTCGAAACCTCCGTAGAAAGAAAAGCATCTACTGTTCGAATATCCGTGGGATTCGCCATTGGCACCGCTTTCGCCGATTCGATATTCAAACGACTCATCAATGACTTGAATTTCGGCTCGCTCTTCACAATACTCGTTTCGGTTAAGCGCATGTATTCGACCATATCATTCGACAGCTTCTTGTTCGTGCGCAGATGATCAAACTCAGAGTCCAACAAAGCAACGGCTTGATTCAATTTACTTGGTTCTAGGTAATTCAAACTGGATTTTACCGCCTCACGCAGGTAAGCATATCGAACATACAAGTAGAGTAGGGAATCCTTTTGACTAATGAGAACTGTATTGTTAAATGTATGATTGATGATATCTCCAAAACTCGTTGCGTGATGCAGTAAACCGAAGATATTTAACCCGTGTGCATTGGACGTTTGAAGCGTTCGTTTTGCAAATACGCGTCCAGAATCAACTATTGGACCAGTAAGTGGCGTTGCTTCAGAATTCATCGCGTACTGCATAATATCTGGAACATCGTTCTCGTCGATTCCCATATTTTTTAGCTCTTTGAGCAGTGCTGCCTGTTGCTGATGGTTTACAAGGGTATACGCAAGATTTTTGCCAATGACCGATCTGGCACTGTATCGTTTGGAGCTTGCGTTAGCACTGAGTGCTTTGTAGGCTTCTGCCGCATCTGAAATATTCGTTTCGCTCTTGGGTTTGAACACATGTTGATACAGTGGATTCAAAATTGATTCGAGTAATTTTTCACCAAACGTTGGGTTGGATGAATTCTTCCATTTTGAGAAGCTAGTGACCGGAGTGATTCCGTATGCTTGATCTCCCACTCGAAGTGTCGGAAGTACGCCTCGACCTGAAACATTGTCAAGGAAGAACTTTTTGGCATGTGTATTTCTACTATGTGTATACGTATTAGCCGAGAATTGATTCAGATAGTACTCAATGGTCGATGGCCAAAGAATTTTGTTCATCTCTACAGCGTTGCTCAGGTCTACTTTAGCACGGTTTTGCAGATTGGATAAATGCGAATTGTTGAAACCGAGCGCTTCTACGAGTCGACTGCCATCCGTTTTTAGTTCGTTCGCACCGCCAAGTTCGCCTCGAAGGTGTGTATCGATGAATGTATCCAATTCGGATGGTTCCTCTTTTTCCAAATCGACATGCTCCACCTGTTGGGTCGCTTTTCCGATATCTACTAAGCCCATTCCATCCGCTTTGAATTGGTGATTTTCGAATAACTCAATCACTTTGGTCGTAGAATCGGAAATCTTCTTCGAATACTTCACTCCAACAACGGTTAACTTTGAAAAACCATCTTTCACTTGTTCGGAAGTGAGTGAAATTGTCGCTGCCATTCCTACGCGTACTGCTTCATTGTAGTCAAACATCCATTTCAACCCCTTCTGATACAATTCGTCCTTAACCAACTCCTCTGTTGGATTAAACCCAAGTTGAATGTCCGTTTTAATGGTGTTGCCGAGCTTTTTGACCGTTACATTTCCTTTGTCATCATATAAATGGAAAGCGAAGCGATCTGGTAGCATGTCCGTAAAGGCAGCTTCCGTCCAATCATCGGCTTTTGAACTAGTCGACTGGAGTACGGCTCTTTTTGGTTTTAGCTTAAATAGTTTGTCTTCGCTGAAAATATCATCTGTTTTGAGGTTAGTTGGCCAGGTTTGTTTGAGAGCCCAAGCTGCTCTATCCTTACCGAGCACATCGATGATCTCATTGACACTTGCCTTTTTCTCCGTTTCTTTTGCTTCTATTTCTTCTTCTATTTCTTCTTCTGTTTCTGCTTCTATTTCGGCGTTTGAATTGTCTATTTCGTAAATGCTATTCCAGAATTTTTCGGCAGCTTCTCGTTCAGTTTCAGTGAGATTATACTCAAGGTTCTTGACAAAAATTTCGTCGGGAAAAACGCGCACATTTAGCTTGTTTCCAACAAATTTCGTTTCTATTTTGACGGGGAAGAAAAGTACTGGATATCGGTCATCCATTGCACCCACGCTGTTTTTATGTCGAGTTAACGCGATTTTGGATGATCCAGTAAACACGGTTGCGGAAATACCTGGATTTATAACTGCTGATGGATCAATAGCTATGACGGGACCAGTTGTAATAGTCGGTCCGGTTGTCGTACCAGGTCCTGTGGGAATAATTGGTCCCGTTGTTATACCAGGTCCCGTTAGGATTGAAGGGCCAGTTGTAATAGTCGGTCCATTCGAGCTTGCTGCCGCCTTAGCAGCGTCTTGCTCTTTCTTCAGTTTTTTTGTCAGTGTTACTACTGAAGTCCTCAGCTTCTTCTCTTTTGAAAGAAGTGCCTTTAGTTGACTCTCGTATTTCTTGATCAGCGCTCCACGCTTGATCACCTTTTTCTTTTCCTTCGCAATTACTGCTTTTTTACTCCTGATGCTCTTGCGAACAGCAGTAAGATCTCTTTTCGCCTTTGCTAATGCTTTGCTGGTGGTTGTCGACATTATTACATCAATTTTTCTGCGTGAATACCTAATTTAAATGGGCGTTGATTTAGGATATACGCCATGTGATTGGAGTTTTGGCCCCACTTCACGCCATTGAACATCTTCTTTGTTTCCGTTAAATCATTCACCTTGATATACTCGGTTTTTTCCTTGAACTGATCCCAAGCAAGGTCGCTCCAAGATTCATATTGGGTGGAGGAAATGTCCATTCCAAACTTGTTCTCTGCTGGTGGTTCTTGTAGGATAAGGAAGCTACCCAGCTTATCCAAAGCGCCTCGTGCTGCATCGGCAGAAATATCGAACCCAAGAATATGAATATCAGCTGTTAGTTTTGCACTGAAATCTGGCAACAAGGGCTGTTCCAAGTCATCCAAAATCCGAGTTGCTTCAGAACTATCTTCCCATTTAGCTTTCTGGAAATAAATCAAGGTATTTGGATATTTTTGAAGCAATTCTCCACGAAGAACCACCACAACCATATCACTCAAGTCGTTACCTGGATTTTGATTGGTTCCATGGCTGGACGTCCATTTATGGATTTCTTTGATGTGGCCGTATTTATTGGCGGTGTCTTCCAAACTGAGCCCTGTATCATTCTTCATTTTAATGGAATCCCAGAAGATGCGAGCGTACGATCCACGTTGATCTGTAGGATAATCTCTCCAGATAAGTTCTCGGGCCATCTCGTAATTGAACCCAAGCATTAAACTTTCAATATATTGCTGATTAGCGGAAAGTATGGTAATGGAATTGTTTTCCAGTAGATCGAGTTGGGGAACGAATAACTCCAAATGCTTTTCCAGCAACAAGGAATGAATCGGAATGTTGATTTTTGGATAAGCCATTACGGGCTTCATCTTTTTTAAACTTCCGCTTGGCAAATTGATTACTCCGTTCAATTTTGACAGCAAGGTAGTTTGTGGAACCAACGCTCTCGAAATGGCCTTGGTCACATTACCAACATGTGCTGCTGGCATTGCGGCTTGCACGTTTACTGAGGAGCCTGTTACCACTTGCGTTTTTAGCGCTCGTAACGCTGATTTCACCGCTGTTTGCTCTCTTCTTTTTGCGAAATTACTTGCGTTCGGTGTAAACGTGAACGCTGAAATTTTTGAACTCGATCGAAGTGTTTTGTCGATTGAAGCAGTTAAGTCTGATTCTGAAACGACCATTGAGTTCTTAGCAAGCGTGATGTTATTTGGCAGTCCTGTTTTATTCCCAATCAATTGTGCGGTCATTTCTGGTGTAGTGATAGCAGAATTTTTCGCCGCCAATGATTTCATCAAGCTACTACCACCGCGCGTTGAATTTTGAAATACTTTCGAAAAGGAACCCGTCGGAGCTGAAGAGTTTTCCAAATGACTTTTAACACTCGTCGTGCCGTACTTGATTCTTCCGTGCAGCAGTGATGTCGTTCCAATCAATCGTTCGGAGCTTGAGTGTTTGATGTATTTATCAAATAACTTTTTATTGGTCATTTCTAGGAAGGCAGCTTGATTGATTTTTCTGTTCGCATCGCGAATTTCACCATACTGGTCTCACGCCATTTTCATCATCTCATCCTGATTCTCTCGAAATAACTCTGCACCAAGTCCGGCAACAACTCTGTTTCCTGGATCTAAATTGATGTCATCTTGCCAAGACTTCTTCGTTTCATTATCCACCTCGAAGGTTTGAGAATGCCACGATCCATAAATGGGAGCGGAAATGATAGGGTCATCTTTCAAATTATCTACCTTATCGAATGCAGCATCGGGAGAATCCTTCACTTGATCCACTGGTTCATTCAGATAATGTTTCAAATCGGTTGTGAAGTCCTTTAGCCCACTGTCTTTTTCGTGAATAATTGATTTCGGTTTCGCTGATGGTTGAGTCAACGCACCAAACAGGTTCAGTTCTCCCACTTCGCCAAAAAAGGTTCCCGTGTAATGCAATCCGTCTCCAATATCTGAAGCGGAAAACGACTTACTTCCAATGGATCGATCCTCCGTTTCCAGAGCATCCGATTCCACTTTTTTCAGCTTAACGGCGAGTTCTTCGAAATCTCCACCACCATCAGACGTATAGAAGTCCCAACTGTGGTAGGTAGGGAAGTCGTATTTCTTCTTGGTTGTCGTTTCTTGAATTGCATAATCTTGAATTCCGGCAGTGCTGGTATCTTGATCAAGTCCTGCTAATCTTCCTCGTTCGAATGCAGGAATCAAAAAGAGGAAATAGTGGGTGTTTGGAGCGAGCTTCCTCGGACACAAAATACGCGAAGTAATCGCGTTGGGATCATTTTTCATGATGTGCTGAATCTTATCAGCTTTACTGCTGAAGGATGTCGAGTAATCGCTCAAAGAGTGATCAATTTGCACGTGTGCCCAAAGATATGCCTCCGTATGTTTTGGAACTGGAACTCCCTCATTGATCTGAATCTGCTGGTAGTTCTTACTATTAATTCCACTGGAAGAGAATTCATCTTCAGTTAATGCAATCAGCTGTAACCAAGGGCGCAATTTGCCTGCTTTATCCGTAGCTGGTGAAAATCTCCAAGGGAAATCTTCATCGTAAAACTGAATGTATGGCAGGTTGTTAAATTCAACATTGCGCATTCCACGAATGGGCTCTGTGTGAGCTTCTGACGTAGCAATTGCCTTTACGTTGATGTCGCCTGGCCCCAAGAGAGCAAATTCGCGATCATCAGAACCCAATTCCTTAGATCCCGACTGTACATTAATATTTATGGAAACACTGGCATTGTCGTATGCTTGCGTTACACTTCCGCCTAATTGGTCAACTTCCTGAATTTCAGAAGCCATCCCTTTTCGGATCCATGATAAATAAGTATATGTTCCTTTATTTTCCATTAGTCAAATAGTTCGTATTGAGGAATTACTTCCTGATAATCGAATTCACCAGTAAAAAGTAGTTCGTTCTTAAATGTGTAGACTTCATTGAAGTTGCTGAAAATTCCTTCAGTAGAGGTTCCATCGTATGCCAATGAAAGCTCTGGGGTTACCGTACTGACTGCATTCTCCGCAATAGTCGATGCCACAGTATTCGATAATACGGTGTTGTGAGAATGTACTGTATTTACGGTTCTGGCAAGATCAAAGAAGTGTTTATTGATGGTCGCGACTCCTTCAATAATCGAACGATCTTTGAGACCTCCGCTTTTGGTGTCTTCTTCCACATCGAGTAATCGTTCCTCGTACTCCAATTCCATTTCTAGGTCATCGCTAAAGTCGAATGCTTCTTCACTCATGGTGATTCCACCATCGTATTTCTCGAATGAGGGTCGGCTTAACTTCTGATTCAGTGAGAGGTCGAAGAATTCTCCCGGTGCGAAATTCTCTTGGATATCTGTTGTTTCAAAATCCTTGTCATCGCTATTGCTCATCGTTAGCGAGAAATTCTTATCTCCCTTAACGAAGCGTGTACCGATCTTTTCCAAATCAACATTCAGGGGAACTTTCAATTGTTTGAAGCTCAGTTTTCCTGCCGGATGTAGCAATAATTTCTCTTCTTCACTCGCTTCCTCTGTGCCTTCTTCATACTTCGATGTAGCGAGCATCTTAGATTCACTCGGGAATAATACTTCGTAATTTTCATTAATGCCCAATTCAGTCATGATGAGGTCAAGAACCTTGATCGTTGGTTGGTTCGTTTCGAGGCGATCACCAAATGTTACATTGACATTCACTTTGATCTTGATGACCACTTTGAACTCAGCATAACCACTCGCTACCCATGGTCCTGGACCGCTAAGTGAGCCTCCGAAGGAAACCCCGAGTAATTCCATTTTACCCCATTTCACGGACAATCCCGCGTCGAGCGAAATCTTCAAATAGAAAGGATTGAATTGAATAAGTGTATTGAACTTACAGAACCCGGTAATGTTGAATTTGCCTTTCTTGATATATAGATCGACTCCTGCTCCGAATTGTAAGGTGTTCGGAGTGATTGCGAAGTATCCTGTCAAGGTTAGCTTAGGATTTTTAGGGAGAATCTCTAGCGTGATTCGTCTAAATGTCGATGGAAGATTGATCTCAGGAGGTGTGAATTCTGGATGGAATCCTCCGACGCTTAACAAGAACATCGGGTCGTTACCCCAACGTAATCTAAAGGCCATTTCTCCGTAGAGCTTAGCACCAAGCAGTTGCGAACCTTCCAAACTCGCGTCGAATGTGATCATTTGATTTTCTGGATCGACTGTTCCAACGAAACTCACGACGAGCGAAAGAATAGGTAAGTCTTCCGCAGGAAGAATCGCTTTCAAAACACCAACAATGGCAGCAGAAAAACTTGGAGCACTCACAATCAATCCAAGTTCCAAGGAAATCAGTGTAGGCGTTCCCCATCCTAATTTCGCCATAACACCAAAGGTGAAAGCTCCGGCTTCAATCGGGAAAATGGCTCCCATTTGATCAATGATCTGGGGAGCGTTCTTCACAGGATCATCAGGGAAAAGAAGATTGTCAATCGTCCCATTGCTCACTCCAGCTCGAAGTGCATCGAGATCCATTGTGCGGTTCGCGGCGAATAATCCACCGATACCATTAAGGGTAAATCCAAAACCGAGTTGAATCGTAGGAAGTTGAGAGGCCGCTATAATTAATAACAATGAGAATCCGGGTTCTGTAGCTCCAGCAGGCGGTTTTGTTGTGATGATTGCGATAGCGCTTACAGTGATCACCCCGTCAATAGTAACTTCTCCGACTCCAGAATATTCGCCTTTCTCGTAATCGAAATAGAGGTAACCGCCTCCCGAAACAACTGGTGTTTTAATGGATAATCCGATACCAGCAGGTGGTTTGAAACCGATGGTTGGAGTAGGAATTCCTTTTTCGCCTTCCGCAGGGAATGGGAAATTGAATTTCAGTCCCATTTCTTCAATGCGCGCAACGAGTGGGCCAATGTTCGCCAGTATTCGTGTTGTCCCTCCGATTTCAACTCCTTCAGCGCTTGGGTCGATGTAAAACCCAAATTCTTCAATCACAATTGGTCCAATTGGAATATTCGCTGGAAAAGAAAACTCGAGCGATGTACTATCTGTGAGGTAAAAGCCTCGTTTCACCGAATATCCTAATCCAAGTCCGAATGTGTTGTTGATTCCTTCTTCTGGAATCAGCGCACCGATGAAACCATCGGCATCTCCTCCTTTGATGCTGAGAATGATGTTTTCAATATTCATTTCAGCGCCGAGATCAAAGGTTCCATCCTTTAAACCTGCAAAGAGCGGAATGGTAACATCCGAAACAGTCATTGAACTGCTTTCCTCGTCACCAAAAATGATCATAGGATCTATATCTGCACCAGTCTTTCGTTGTAAGGTAAGCTTCAATTCGAAATCAATAAAGTCCAAGGGACGGTCGAATAAATCCTTTACAAAATCCAGTTCGAGAGGGGGCATGAGGCTAAAACCGATCCCATTTTCCAAATCCGCTCCAGCAGAAAGGACTAGTTCCCACGACTCGCTGATATCGAAAGCAATACTTGCGCCCCCGCTTATTCTTGGATAAAGAAAAATTCCAGAAAGATCCTCGTCTTCAATTAGTTCCGCTAAATTCAGTGTGATTTCAGAGTAGTTATCTTCTCCGTGAGTTCCTGACATGAAAATCGGAATACGGAAATCTTCTGGACCAAGATCACCTGCACTCAGTTCAACACTTTCTTTTCGTGGATAAACGCCACCAGGTAGCGAAAACGCACCGAACAAAACAGACATTCGTTGGAAGAATTCGGATGAGTTGAACTTACCTCCCCAATTGTAGAGATCAGGATCTTCCATAATCTCGCCGGGAGCATAGAATACTTTCCCGAGTCGATCCCAACGTATTTCAGCAAGGTTTTCATCATTCTTCTGGATGATTCCGAAGATGTGAAGGATTGCGAATAATTTTGTCTGATATCTTTTTAAATACTTGTAAACAAGGTCATTGAATATGCGTTCAGGAAGATCGGGGATTCCCGTTTCTTCCAAGGCTTCCATCAGCGTATTGATATTTCCAATAATGGACGTCCTCTGCTCATTAGTTGCAGGACCGTC
>JBGCDF010000331.1:0-4225 GCA_045105095.1 Crocinitomicaceae bacterium
CACATTTGAAGTTATGGAACGCGGTGGAATCCCTTTTGAGAAAAAGGAAATTGACTACGAAACCTTTAAGAAGCAAAAACAAATTACTGACTTAACTAAGGCGAACGATTCAACAAACGTGTTTAACCTAAGCGTTAGTAAATTGGATGAATCTGGCTTAAAGGAAATAGCCCGATTCGGTAACCTAAAGGGACTTTCAATCTATGCGGAAAATCTTGAAGCGATTCCCAATGAAATTTTCGAACTTGATCTGTATGAACTAGTCTTGACGGTGAAGCAAACAAACTCGATTGACTTAAGCGGTCTCACTCAATTTAAAAATTTACATGTTCTAAAGATGCACGTGGAAAGTGATGCAACTCTGCCAGTTGACTTCTCGGTTTTCAAAGAACTCAAAACCTTATCACTATCAGGTTTCAAAAATCCAGTTAGTATTAGCGCTTTGCCAACAGAGTCCTTATCTACATTGTACTTTATGAATTTAACGAAACTGGAAGGTGTTGATGGAAATTTTTCGGCGTATAAAAAGTTAGGAAAACTTAAGTTTAAACAAATTAAAGAGTTTGACATGCCACAACGCTTTTTAGGGAACATGTGGGAGTTTGAGTTAAATCCAGGGCCTTATTCGACCATGCCAGATATGTCAGCTTTAAAGCTTGCACGCGTTCGAATTGAAACCTATACAGGCGAAATACTGCCAGAGAATTTCTCTAGCGGTTTGAAGGAGGGATGTCAAATTATGTTCCCACGAGCAATGTATAAATCGAAGCCCTATAAAAAGATGAAAAAAATGGGCTTTCAGGTGTTCCCAAAGCAATAGGGGATACTTGAAAAACTAATTGGATATATTTATTATTCTTAACCAAGAGAAGCTCGTTAGAAATCCGATAATTGCGGAGATGAGTGAAACTATTTACAATTAAAAACTTTCCAATTGAAGCAGTATTCCGTAGATGATGAGGTGATCAAATTGACAGTTAAACGTCCAAACGTTGCATTGATTGCTCTCTTGGCGTTCATCACCTTTGTCACCTTCGCAGGTCCAGTTATGGGGATCATTTTAACCTTGGCTGCAGGAAATGGATTTCATATTGGATTATTCTTTGGCGCTGTCATCTCTGGGCTAATAGGTTTTTACTTACTCAGAAATACTCTTTGGAACATGTATGGCCAAGAAATCATCTCATTAAAGAACAATGAACTAGAATATGTGGCCGATTATGGATGGTTCCAAGACAAAGTGAAATCAGTCCAGAAATCTTCTGAATTAGAATTGAACATACAAACAATTGGATACGAAGATGAAAACAAAGGTGTATTAGTGATAACAACCGAAGATGACTCGATACAATGCGCCACAAAGATGGACATCGCTGAGCTGGAAGAACTGATTATTCTATTTCAAAAAGAACGGAATAAATGGATAGCCACCTGAATCGAATTAAGACGGAAGTTTACGATAAATGTTCTCTTGAAATTTCGCATTTCAAAAAGGAACGGGAAGGAGCAGAGTACAGTGCATGTCAATTCGAACTAAACGGAAGCAAGGTCATTTGCAGAACTTCTAAAATAACACCCAAAAAAGTTGGACAGTTTGTGACATTTTGGAAACGAAGTACAGAAGGAATAACGGAACCTTTTAAAGAGTCTGACCAGATTGATTTTTATGTCATCAACGCCACTTCAAAAAATCGTTTCGGACAGTTCGTGTTCCCCAAATCCGTGCTGATCGAAAAAGGAATACTATCAACCGAAACGAAAGACGGAAAAAGAGGATTTAGAGTGTACCCTGTATGGGACGAAGCACAAAACAAACAGGCCATAAAGACGCAAAAATGGCAGCTGAAATATTTTTTTGAAATGAATCTGTCGACAGACTTGACGAAAGTATCGGAGTTGTATGAAACTCAATAAATCGATCTGTATAGTTTCTTGAAAAAATGCCGAAAATTGAGCCGAAATTCCATATTGGATACAGATATTAAAACCTATCAACAATTTCCAGTATCCACTGTTGATAACTCACCGTTTTCACCCTTAAAAATGATCGGAATTTAGCCCTTGTATTCTTATCTTTGTTCGTTACTGAATTAGGGTTCCCTAATTAACGAAAAAGACTATGAGCGAAGAGAATAAAAAGCAAGATTACGCAGCGGATAATATTCAGGTATTAGAAGGATTAGAAGCGGTAAGAAAAAGACCCGCCATGTACATCGGTGATGTGGGTGTGAAAGGTTTACACCACTTGGTTTATGAGGTTGTTGATAACTCAATTGATGAAGCGTTAGCAGGTCACTGTGATACCATCAGTGTAATAATTCACGAAGGCGAATCGATCTCCGTTACAGACAATGGACGTGGTATTCCAACTGCAATGCACACCAAAGAGAAAAGGTCAGCTTTGGAGGTCGTAATGACGGTCCTTCACGCAGGTGGAAAATTTGATAAAGATACATACAAGGTTTCCGGTGGACTTCACGGAGTTGGGGTTTCCTGTGTGAACGCACTTTCAAAAGACTTGAAGGCGACAGTTCACAGAGATGGGAAGGTCTTTGAACAAGAATATAAGATTGGTAAGCCGCAATACGATGTTCGTGAAATCGGTACAACAGATATCACAGGTACAACAGTACACTTTGTTCCAGATGATTCGATTTTTGAAGTATTAACATACAATTATGATACGCTTGCGGCTCGTATGCGTGAATTGGCTTTCTTGAACAAAGGAATCCGAATCACATTAACGGATGAGCGTCATACGGACGATGAAGGAAATCACGTGAAAGAGTTATTCTACTCTGAAGGTGGTTTGAAAGAATTTGCATTATACCTTGATCGTAACCGTGAATCGTTGATCGCAGATGTGATCTACTTCGAAGGAGAGAAAGACGGTATTCCAGTGGAAGTATCGATGACGTACAATACTTCGTATGGTGAAAATATTCAGGCATACGTGAACAACATTAATACACACGAGGGAGGAACGCACCTTTCTGGTTTTCGTCGTGGTTTGACAAATACCTTGAAGAAGTATGCCACTGAATCAGGAATGTTGGCCAAAGAGAAAGTTGAGATTGAAGGGGATGACTTCCGTGAAGGTCTTACGGCTGTTGTTTCGGTAAAAGTACAGGAACCACAATTTGAGGGTCAAACCAAAACTAAACTGGGTAACCGTGAGGTAACAGCTCCAGTAAGTCAAGGGGTTTCTCAAATGCTTGCAGATTATTTGGAAGAGAATCCAAATGATGCTAAGACGATTGTACAGAAAGTGATTTTGGCTGCGAAAGCACGTCAAGCGGCTAAGAAAGCCCGTGAGATGGTTCAACGTAAGAATGTAATGTCAGGTTCAGGACTTCCTGGAAAACTGGCTGACTGTTCTTCTAAAGACCCTGCAGAGTGTGAAATTTACCTAGTTGAGGGAGACTCGGCAGGTGGAACGGCGAAGCAAGGACGTGACAGAATGTTCCAAGCGATCATGCCCTTGCGTGGTAAGATTTTGAACGTTGAAAAGGCAATGCAGCACAAAATCTTCGAAAACGAAGAAATCAAGAATATTTATACGGCACTTGGAGTGCGTGTTGGAACTGAAGAGGATCAGCGAGCATTGAATACAGAGAAATTGCGCTATCACAAGGTAATCATCATGTGTGATGCCGATGTCGATGGTTCTCACATTGAAACCTTGATCTTGACATTCTTCTTCCGTTACATGAAGGAGTTGATCGAGTTGGGGTACATCTACATCGCAACACCACCCTTGTATCAAGTAAAAAAAGGAGCAAAGTCTCAGTACGCTTGGAACGATGATCAGCGAGATTTGTTGATCCAGCAAATGAAAGGATCAGGTTCAGAATCTTCAGTAGGTGTTCAGCGTTACAAAGGTCTTGGAGAGATGAACGCGGATCAATTGTGGGAAACTACAATGAATCCAGAAGCGAGAACACTTCGTCAGGTAACAATCGATAACGCAGCAGAGAGTGATCAAATCTTCTCTATGTTGATGGGAGATGAAGTACCACCAAGACGTGAGTTTATTGAGAAAAACGCAAAATACGCAAACATCGACGTTTGATTTTTTGTTAAGAAATATGAGAGCCCGTTCTGAATTATCAGGACGGGCCTTTTTGTGGGCTTCGACTCCGCTCAGCCCACGAGATCATATTCGAATTGTTGAGGGCTGGGCGGAGCCGAAGCCCGCAATTCTACTAATTTCGGGGTTCGAGAG
>JBGCDF010000332.1:0-15528 GCA_045105095.1 Crocinitomicaceae bacterium
CTGTCCAAACTGAATCAGTCCACAAAATTGTTCCAGGTGCATTGTCATCTGCCCAACTGTAGGATAAATTTGGATCTCCAGAAGCAGTAAGTGTTGTTGAATCGCCTTCACAAATTGTTACATCTGGAGAAACAATCAACGCAGGTGAACTTGTCGTGATTGAGATATCATCTATGTAATAATACGCACGTGCCCATGCTTGTTGAGGGTAAAACACCTGTGTAGTTGTATTGGCATCATTTTCAAAATTCCCAATCGTCATGTGCGTAAAATTCGCCGTTGGTGTAAAGGTAAATGTAAAAAACTGCCACGTATGACTGAAGAACACATTGGTAATCTCGACTTGTGGGACAACATTGATTACCTGCCCACCAGCTTGAGTAAGTGCTCCATTGGAAAAGTGAATTCCGATGTTATCACTTCCACATCCGTAGTAAGGAGATTGACCATTAGTCAATTGAAACGAAACGGTATAGGTCTGCCCTGCTACCATGGCTTGCGTTAACGGAGCTCCGACATATTCACGATAATTTGAACTGAGAGAACCACTCCATGTGAGGAATCCCATTACAGCGTTTCCGTCATAGGGTGAAACGACTGTTCCAGCGCTCGTATTGGGAAGCATAGGACCACTTGGTGCATTAGTGTGGTAATAATCTGGAGAGCCATGACCTCCACATCCAGCGGTTCCGTTTACGTTATTCCAAATGTTGCAATTGTTAGCTTGGCAATAGCCAGTTGGGAGTGAACTGTAACTTTCAAAACTTGGATTAGATGCGATGTTTTGCGCATGGGAGTACAATCCTCCAAGAAAGAGAGCTAGTAATAGTAGTAATCGTTTGGTATACATATCACTAAGATAACTAGAATTTAGTGGATATGGTTGCCTATTCAACGGAGGAATTTTCATTTAACTTGGTTCGTTCAAACGTTTTCAAACCAGTATTGCTTTTGGATAGTCGTTATTAACACTATTCATCACAGTTTAAGGCCTTCCTATAACCAACAAAAGCGCACTGTTAAAGTAGCGTTCATTTCACCTACTTTTATTCCTTCAGCTTGATTAGCTTCAGTTGAAGTTTTCAACTTATTTCTCCAAAATATCTTTTCGATATTCCTTCGGTGTCATCTCAAATTGATCCTTGAATGCCTTGTAAAAAGACTGTCGATTATTAAACCCAGACAACTCAGAAACCTCAATGATCGAAATGCGTTCATCAGCGATAAGCGTCGCCGCCTTTTTCAATTTCACGGACTTGATAAATTGTGACGCGCTTTTTCCAGTTAAGGACTTTAGTTTTTGATGCACGCTGTTTCTGTTTAAGGCGAGATAACGACAAAAACTATCGACATTGAAATCGGCATTTTGTAGGTTTTCCTCTACTGTTTCGGTTGCCTTCGTCAAAAACTCCTGATCGAGTGAAGTTGATGTAATTTCTTCAGGCATTAAGAATACATTCTTTGAGAAACGTCGTTGCAATTTTTTGCGCTGCTCGATCAGATTCCTTACTCGAATTCTCAGCTCTTTGGGACTAAAGGGTTTCGTTAGATAGTCATCTGCACCTGTTTGAAGTCCCGCGATTTTATCATGTCCTGCTGACTTCGCGGTTAAGAGAATAATCGGAATATGCGAGGTAGAGAAGTTCTCTTTCAGGGTTCTCGTAAGCTCAGTACCGTCCATTTTCGGCATCATAATATCGCTAATGATTAGGTCTGGCTGGTATTTCATAGCAGCGGCAATTCCTTCTTCGCCATTGTCTGCTATAACTACCTTGTAATTGTTAGAAAGCATATCTTTCAATAGATGCTGGACTTCTGGATTATCTTCGACAATCAGAAGGGTATTTTCCTGATTCATTAATTCCTCATCTTCCGACTCTGAGATATTACTTGGCAGTTCCTTTACAGTACGTGATTCGCCAATTTCGAATAGCGTTGGAAAAGAGAAGGAAAGTACTACTCCCCCTTCAACATTTTGAGCAGAGATGGTTCCATCATGTAATTCGACTATTTTCTTGCAAAATGACAAACCGATCCCATAGCCAGAGTACTCCTTTTCCTTGGAACGCGCGTATCGCTCAAAAATGGATGGCAGAAATTCCTCATCTATCCAATCGCCAGAATTGAAAACACTGAGGTTGAGTTGCCCTTGATTTTCATCCGCCTTTACCCTAACGACAATTTCTCCAGATTTTGGGGTGTGATGCAGTGCATTTTTTAACAGGTTATTCAACACCATTTTTAAACGGTACTCATCCCCTGTTACTGTATGCAGTTCAGCAGGAAGCGTTGTTGTAAATCCGATTCCCTTTTGCTTAAGCAAAGGCTCGAAGTTTAGTTGTAGTTTTTGAATGAATGAATTCAAGCCGAATGGTTTCATTGACAGAACCGTCTTTTCCGCATCTAACCGAGACAATTCTAAGATTTCATCGACCATTTCCAATAAGTGATCGGAATTGCGTTTGATTACTTCCAGCTTATTTTTTTCCGCAGCATCAACTTTTTCCCATAACTCTTCTACAGGAGCATTAATAAGGGTAAGTGGCGTTCTGAACTCATGGGAAATATTAGCAAACAACTGATTTTTCAATTCAATGGTTCTTTCAGATTCCTCTGTTTTAAGACGTTCTACTTCGCGCTCCTGTTCGAGAGTTTTACGCTTTAGTTCTTCACGAATCCTGACCTCTTTTGACCTTCGATAGATTAAAACGACAATTAAAACCAGCAAAACCAGTAAAACCGAAAGAAGAATGATAAAAAGTCTTCTCCTTTGTAAGGTATTCTCTTGTGATTCCAAGTCGTTCTTTTGTTCAAGTCGTTCGATATCCAGTTGCTGAATTTCTGATTCCTTTTCAGCAATTTTATATTGTGATTGGAGTTTTTCCAATGTTAATGCATCTTTCTTTTTGTCAATCTCATCTTTGATTTCAATTCCTTTTTTATTGTATACCAAAGCTTGAACAAAATCTCCCTTTTCTTCAAGAATATCTCTTAGTAAGAAACAGGCTTTATAGTGTTGTTTCCCACTTACACCTCCCCGATTCTCAATGGTTTTCTCTAGTGCCACAATGGCCTCATCATCTTTTCCCAATGCATCCATCAATGTTCCTTTTCTATACTGGAATGGCCACGTATTCAAATATGCTTCTGCATATTTCGACAACATGTATTCGTAGTGTTCTTCTGACTCCAACATCCTCTCAGACTTCATGAACGTCTTGAAAATTGCTATATCAGTTAGAAACAACTTTTTTCCTTTGATGCTATGAGCATTTAGAAGATCACGACTTTTGTGGAAATACTCCAGAGCTCTATCGTATTCCTTTTTATAGAATTTAGTTTGTCCTTTTAGGTAATTTACTTCTGCCGAGTTCAAATCGTTAACGTGATTACTTTCCTTGCGTTTTTGAATTTCAAACATTTCGTCAGCGATACGCTCGGCCTCGTCAAAACGCTCGGTCTTAATGAGGTTTCCGATCAAAAACTGTTGGGATGAAAAAATACCAGCTTTATACTTAGTTTTCTTTGATAATTCAAGCGATTTCATGGTAAAGTCAACCGCTTTTGAATATTCACCTTTTTTCATATGGTTTAAGGCAATAGAAAATAGAAGATCTATCTGTGACGCACTATTTCCTGTCTTCTCAGCAAGTTTTAGCGCTTTTTTAGAGTAGGTATCTGTTGAATCAAATACAGAAGAGTATCCGTATGCCTCGGACATACCTTGAACAGCATACATCTCGTAAATAGAACTCTTCCACTTGATGCTTTCCTGGAGTCCTTTGTCGAGATAGTACATAGCTGTATCCAATTTTCTACTAGGATAGAATCGAAGCGCCATCGTAGAATAAACTATACACTTTAGTTCGGGTGAATTCCACCTCTCCGCTTCCTTTAAACTTACCAACGTACTATCTATTGATGCTTTGCTACCATTTATCGGTAACACGCTCATCATACGAATCTTAGAAAGTAAGACGCTATCTCCTGCTTTTGAAGCAAACAATCGTGCTGAATCAAGAATGTGCACGTCATCATCCCATTTCCGCGTGTAATCACGTTGATCCATTTTAAAATAATACGCATGTGCTTTTGAAGAATTACTATTCACTTGGTTAGCTAATTCAAACAAACCATCCATATCATCCTCCACACTATGTTTACCATTCAGAAACGATTTGAGCTTAAGTCGAAATAAGTTCGCTTGAAACGCTCTTTTATGCAATTCGTTTTCACGGAACCAATCTTCGCATGCCTGAACCTTAGCGCAAAGTTCATCACTTGCTCCTGACCTCAGAAAATCTATCTCGGAACAAAGTAAAATCGCTTTGTTCTTCTCTAAAATCAAGTCTGGTTCCTGTTCTACTATTACCTTGGCTTCATTCGCGTAATTCCATGCACTGTCTAGTTGGATGTCCTTCCATTTTTCCGCTTGCTCTATGTGTGAATTACATTTGCGCTTTAACTCCTCCAAACCTTGTGACTTAAAATTGGTGAAAAAGTATACTACGAGAAATAAAAGAATTCCGAGAACAGCGAGAATTGTAATGATCTTATTCTTCTTCGTGAATGGCATAGGTTAAGGCGTATTGTGTGTATTTCACTTAATGTCTTATAACAAACAAAGTAACGCTCGAATGTAAAAAAATGTGCGATTAGTTGAACAAAATGTTTGTAAAAATACTTGAACACTTGTTAATTTTTTTTCTTGAAAGACCTAATGCCTTGCTGCATCGCAGGTATGACTAAATCAATAATACAGAAGAACAAATACGGATGGCAACTTTTGGTAATAAACACTATTTTTAAACTTAAGAGTAAACCGAGTGTTCAACGCTGGAACCTCGAATAACATACTCTCACTAGCGATAGTTATTTGCTGCGTATGACGATATATATTGTAGAGGACAACACGGATCATTTAGACTTATTGAAGTTAAAAGTCGAATCGTTGGAATATGAAGTCGTCGGCTTTTCCCAAACTACCTTTAAAATCATTCCTGAGATTCAACAGAAAAATCCTGATGTGGTGCTTGTTGACATCAACCTGAATCGCGAAAAAGATGGAATCCGACTAGCACACGAAATACGAGAGTTTACGGACTCGTCTGTGATTTTCATTACCTCTCAAAGTAAGTCCGATGTGATTTCTGATGCGGTTGCAGCAAAACCTTCAGGTTACCTGATCAAACCGGTTGACCCTAATGAACTTAGGGCGGCGATTGAATTAGCCGCATACAACACTCCTGTCAAAAAGAAAAAGATTCTTCCCAGCGATTTCCTGACAGTGAGAACTGGAGAAAAGCTCCAACTTGTGCAATTTGAAAACATTAAGTACCTCTTGGTTGACGCTAAGAATTACGTTACCATTATTGACAAAAACGACAAGCAGTACATTGTCAGGGATTCGCTAAAAAACTTATTGAGCAATTCTCTTCCCGATGATTTCATTCGTTTACATCATAGCTATGCCGTCAATATGAGTCACGTTTCGCACATCGACGAAAAAGAACAAACGCTGTTTTTAAAAACGAATGACCCCATTCCAATAGGAAAGTCCTTTAGAAAACTCCTATACGAAAAAATGAATATCAAGTCTTAAGCGGAGCTGCTTCTGAATTACTTCCTCATAACAAACCACTTATTTATGAAAAGTTTGCTACTACTTACGTTTATCGCTTGTACCCCTTTCTTTCTATTTTCTCAAAAAAACGATCATTTGAGGCAAAGTCCTGAAGAGTTAATCGAAGCCCTAAAGAAAAAAACAAACCTCAAGAAACCATCCCTTCAGGATTATGAAAACATCAAGAAAATACGTGAGATTTTTGGACGATTAAACGTGGATAGTACGCTATACTATGCGAACATCGAGTTGATGTTAGTCAAGAAAACAAAGAATCCGAACAAGATTGCCTCAACCCAGCTTTTAGCGTCTACCCTTCTGTGGAAATTACAACAGCCGGATGACGCATTGCAAATCATTCAGGAAAATTTAAAAAACAAGGAATCAATCGCTGATACGATATACGCTCAATCTTTATTTTTGACAGCTCAAATAGAAGCTCAGAAAAAGTTATTCTCGGAGTCACTGACACATATGATTGAAGCTTCAAAGATATACGAACAACGAAAGGATAGTGTCAACAGTGCTAACTGCTTCTCATTTCTTGGAGGGATGCAAACCTTCGTATTAAATGAACCCGCAAAAGGGATCCCTTACTTTGAAAAATCGCTTCGCTTTAACAACAACCGTGATGAATATAGTACCATTCGAACTCTGATCAATTATAGTTCCGCTTTAGATCTGGTTTCTCGAACGGATGATGCAATCGAAACGCTAATTCAGGCGGAGAGAATATCCAAACAACCAAACAATACGGTGTTTCTTGGGAGTGTTGAAGCTCAATTCGCGGCAGTATATTACAATTCAAAAAAATACGAAAAGTCTCTTGAGTATGCACAAAAAGCAAATTCATCTATTATCGAGTACAACAACCTGGATAGAAGGACGCAACAAAAAACCGACTGGTACATCGCACTGAACAACAAAGAATTAGGCAATTACACAACGGCTCTGCACTACTTTGAAGAGTTGAAAAAAGTGAAAGTATTTGATCCATGGGAGGTTAGACAGCATTTGATTGATATTTATGAGAAAACAGGTGATTTTGAAAAAGCTTTTCATCTGCAAAAGGAGATAACAGTTGCGAAAGATTCTGTGAACAAAGTTGCCCGAATCGAAAAAATAACAGAAATAACCGAACGTTACGAAAACGAAAAGAAAGAACAGGAAATAGCGACCTTAAACACAGAAAAGGAGTTGAAAGACAACAAAATCCGAACGCAAGAACTAACACTTTACGGTATCATCGGATTCTTCATTATTCTTGCGGTGATTGGAATTTTCTGGTACAGAACGCGAATGACCTTAAAAGAAACCTCGTTAAATCTGAAAACCACCAGACTTCAACAGCGCTTTTTACGAACACAGCTCAATCCTCATTTCTTATTTCATGCACTAACTTCTATAGAAAGCTACATGTATAAGAATGATACTATTCGCTCCGCGGATTTTCTCAGAAGCTTTAGCACACTTATGCGGAACATTCTCGAGTTTTCAGAATTTGATTTTATTCCACTACGACACGATATCGACTTCATTGAAAAGTACATGAAGCTACAAAGGCTGAGTCATGAAAGCAAATTCGACTACGAAATTTTCGTGAGCTCAGAGCTAAAAACAGAAGAAATTGATATTCCACCAATGCTGATTCAACCTGCTGTGGAAAATGCCATTCTACATGGCGCTTTAAATACGGAAGACGGAAAAGTTTGGATCGATTTTTCAAAAGTAGAGGATCAATTGCAGATTGAAATTCGCGACAACGGAAATCGATCAAGCTCAAACCTGAACTCTACCAACAAACTCAACAAGTCGATGAGTCTGGACATCACACAAACACGCATCAAGAATTTACATGATGTTCATGGTATTCAAATCGACTACACTCCCTTTGATTCCGAAGAAAATGGAGATTCCTCTGTAAAATTCATTCTCCCTCTTTGAGATAAGTTTCCCACATATCGTTCTAAGTTTCCACATGAGGCGGACAGATGTCCACATTCTCAAAATTACGAGTTGAGTCTATCGTAGTTTAGAGAAAAAAACCAGTTAAAATCACTGAAAAACTGGATAATGGTGGTATCCGAAAAACCAGTTTACAAGAGTAGGAAACATAAAACTTTAATCATTATGAGAAGAATCATTTGTGCATTCATTGCACTCTTTTTATTCGTTGGATTTAAATCTAATGCCCAACAACTAAATGTGGACATCGCCTCTGAAACGGGCAGTATTGGATCGGTAGTGAGCATCCCTATTTCGATTCAATTACCGTCAGGGTCTCAAACAATTTATTCATGTAACGGTTCGTTCGAACTGACTGACCCATCCGTTGGACAGATAGTTGGGGTTACATCACACCACGCAGGACTTGGAGCTCCGATTATAAGTGCTTCAAAAGTTAACTTTCAGTTCGGAATTGGTGGAATCGGAGGAAATAGTGGTATTCCGAGTGGTCTTTTCATCACCTTGGACATACAAATCACAGATAATGGGTGTACCGACGTTATTTTGACAGATGTTAGTCAATTCAATTCTCTACAATTCTTTACCAATAACGGAGTTATTTTTGACGAGATAGGAACGGACATCATTGTTGACGAAGGAGATGTTTGTAACTGTGGAACTTTTATAAGTGAAGTACATGTGTACGAAAGTCTCCAATCAACAAGCTTTCACTACAGTAATATTTCAGGCCAAGACCCTTCAAGTCCTGCGGATTATACTGCTAATTGCATTCCCCATGCCGATCAGGCCCAGTTGTTCATTCAAATGTCTCATGCAGATGTCTATTTAGCCATTTACCTTGATAATAATGGTGATGGCATTCATGAAACCGAATACCTCAATACATACTATAGTTCAGCTTCCGCAATACCTTCTCTCCTGCAACCTTTCATCAGTTCTGGAGCGGGAATGCGAATTATAGTTAGCGACCAACCGATTACTAATTCTACCGGTATCCCAGCTTGCGGTGAAGTTGAAGATTACGTTTTCTGCGATGCTTGTTCTTGTGATCCAAGTAATGTGGATATCGGACCTATTACCATTTCTCAGACGAATCCAAACGACTGTAACCTTCATTTTATCCAAGTTGGCGCCCCAACTGGTTGTACAGCCGTTCCAGGGAGTGAAATTTACAATTTCAGGTTTATTCGATCCGATGGACTCGTACTTCAGCCTGAAAATGGCATAAACGTACCATTCCCTGCAGTATCCTATAGTTTTCCATACACTGGTGATTTTGTCGTTCAAGTAACTTACACCTTTACTGATGACATGGGATGTACTCATACAGTCGGGCCAGAATACCAAACGTATTCGTACACCGGTTGCGATTGCTCCATTCTTCCTCCTCCGCTAAATACACACTGCGTTTACACTCCGGGGAAGAACTTTCAGCAATTGAACTGGAACCCTGTCCAAAATGCCGTATCGTATGAAGTTGAAATGATCTATAACGATCCGTCATGTTGTTCTCAGTCTAACGGAAATGTTTCGACTATCATCAAGACTACTGACAAACTATATTTACGTCGTCACAAGTATCACTGTTTCAAGTGGAGAGTTCGAGCAGTTTGCGCAAATGGAAGCAAATCGGATTGGTCAGACTACAAATGTTCGTGCGGGGTAATAGATCCAAATGACGGCTCTGGACCAATTGGGACAGGCGGATCGAAGTCTACTCAAACCAATTCAGAAGCAATATCTAGCGAAGAATTAACAGTTACGACTGTTCCTAACCCTGCGAACGACTATGTACACATAAGTATGTCTTCGAGTTCAGAAATTTCTTTGAACGAAGCTGAAGTAATCATGCATGATCTATCAGGTAAAGTGGTATATCAATCTGAAATATCATTGGATGAAACGAAAATGGTAGACGTGAGTTCATTTACTCCTGGTGTTTACATCATTAAAGTTGTAAACCATGATACTGTGTTGTCATCAGAAAAATTGATCGTTCAATAAGAGCTCGATCTGTATCTAATCTAAACGGAAAAGCCCATGAATATTGGGCTTTTCCTTTATTTCCTAAAAGAATAATCAACACTTAATAGTTATGAAAAAAATCATTAGCGCGGTCTTTACTATTTTGATCTTCTCTGGAGTCAATATACATGCCAAGCAAGAAGATAATCGCGCAGAAACAGAAAGCGGCGGCTGCGGACTCTTTATTGAAGAAATACACGTATTTCCGGGAGGACATGTCAACTATATGTATCCTCACTTTAAGAATGTCTCTGCTGACTCACCCTCAAATTATGCCGACTATACCTTAGATTGTATTCTCAATTGTACTCAGCCAGCTATCGCTATTCATGCATCAGAGTCCAATTACTTTTTATCAATATACCTTGATAATGATGGAAACGGAAGCTTTGAAACTCTGGCTCATTCACAATTCTCAACGACAAGCGTGCAGGTGATCTTCCAACTTTCGGCTTTTGTCAATCAAAGTGCTGGCATGCGGATTATCATTAGCGATCAGGCAATTACGAATGCAAATAGCGTCCCTAACTGTGGAGAAATGGAAGACTACGTTTTTTGTGAAAGCTGCCTACCTCCGCAAAATACTCAGTGTACACCTCACAATAAATTCGATTACCAAACACTGAGTTGGCAAGCACTTCAAAATGCAGTTGCATACGAGGTGACACTTGCTTACAATGACCCTCAATGTTGTTCAGGACCACAGCAAGCGATTCAAATAACGACCACTACGACAGCTTCAACCCAGATACAGATCCCTTTTGGTAACTGTTTCTCTTGGTCCGTTGAAGCAATTTTCGCAAATGGTACTACATCGCCTTCCTCACCATTCGAATGTTCGTGTGAAATTCTATCACCCGCTCAAGATCCTGTACCAACTCCAACTGACGGCACAAGTTCTAGACAATTGGACGGAAATCAGGAAGTAGTTAATGAAGGATTCAAAATGGACATTACCCCCAATCCAGCAAGTGAAATTGTACAGATAACCGTTTTTGGGCAAACGGATTTATCGGAGCGAAGCAAATTGGTTATTTACGACATCAGTGGAAAAGAAGTATACCAATCATCGATCTCATTCAATGAAATGAATACTGTCGATGTAAGCGCGTTTACTTCTGGAGCGTACATCGTAAAGATCATCGATCAAAGCACCGTTAGATCAACACAGAAAATGATCATTCAATAATTAACAAAACAAATACGTATGAAAAAGAAGACATTAAATAATACCGTGAAGGCTTTCCAAGGTCAAATAATGAATCCAGCAGAATTACAAACAATTCGTGGCGGACAAGGAACATCGATCGTCGAAGATGAGGTACAAGGCTTTATCGTTGAGGATGAAATAGGTGGCTTTATCGTGGAAGACGAAGTACAAGGTATCTAAGATCATTGTGAAATCGCACTAAAAGTCCAGTTCTTTCGAACTGGACTTTCTGGTTTACTCTAGTTGTTTCTGCTTAGATCAATATTATTTCCTCACTTCAGCAATCTTTGTGTTAATACACACATTTCCCGCATCCAATCCCATGTTCTCGTAGTATTCAAAATTGAGCTTTGCTTGTGGCCCAAAGATCAAACAATGTGTTGACCCACCGAAGTGGAACATGCCGAGTTCTTGTCCTTTTTCTACTCTATCTCCATCTTTTACAGTAATCTCGCAACTGGATACTTCTGCCATACCTACAGGCATAACACACATCAAGCCGATGTCTTTATTATCTGGTTCAATAAAAATGAGCGCACGCGTAGCAACAGCAGTTAAAAATTCCTGAGAATTGTTTGGAGCAGCTGGATCGGGATGCCCATCATTGTAAAATCCCTGACTTAAGTTTTCGAGATAATAGGTTCCATTGACAACGTATGCCTTTTTAATAGTTCCCCGAACAGGACTGTGCCACCTATGGTAACTTAACGCACTCAGAAATGCCTGATAGACTGTACCACCGGCAAATTGCGGAGCTAACTCATCGAAGTTCAACATGTTTTCCAAAGAGTACTCCTGCCCTTTCAGCCAAAACATAGCAGAAAGTGGAACATCTCGTTTAATACCAAGTGGCGCAGATTCACAAGCGTTCACAATCACATCATCATTATCTGGTTCAGTGACAGGCCTTGCTGTATCCACAAATTCTCTGGTAAAGAAATCATCCCAACTAGTGAAACCGTAGTATTCATCGCTTGGATCACATTGAAAAACCTGATCGAACGGTGTATTGTCCTTAATAGGGTTTCCATCGTAGCCAAGTGCACTAGCAGCGACACTGATCATTTCTTGCTGCGCCTTTTCGCTTAACCAGGCAATTGCATTTTGACTCGGATCTGGTTCAATCAAAACACTTCTCGAATCCTTTGAAACCAAATAATTCGACCAATACATAAGGATCTTCTTTAATTGCTGATTGACCAAAGAGTTGGAAAAAACATTGTATCCAAAATCCGTTGCCATTGGCCAGGCAAGCAATGCATTGATAGGAAAGCCGATCATTCCCGCAGGTTCCTGATCAGCGCCATGTCCAGATTGATATGCCTTTGGAGCCGTTGTCATAATTTCGTTCAGTAATACCAAGAATTCCTCAAAGTTGATCGGCTCGTGTTCCCATGCAAGCGGCGTTCTCTTTTTGAGGCGGTGTGCCTCTGCGAACATCCCTTGAAAACTGGCATAAAGCCCAGGATCGCTATATACCATTTGACGGAGTTCTTTGATAGGCCCTATCATTTTTGAGTTATTCTTTTTGGCTGAAGCCCGAAGTGCTTCGATCCAAGTTTCGATCACTGAGGGATCCTTTGGAAGCCATCCGAGTGAATTGTTTTTTGAATTTTGTGCAGACATTTCTGTGTGGTTTGATCTCCTACTCTTAAGGATTTTCGGTACGCTCCTTCTACCTAGTCTACTGGATAGAATCAGTTCGTACCAAAAGTAATTCGGACGAGCGATTCAAATAAGCGTATTTATACCTGATTAATCGTGTTTTCAACTTAGCGCGACCTTTCACGGGGCAATGTTAAAACCTGTGGAGAAATGAATGTTTCATTCTGAATACGGCATTCAATTTATTTATGATATTCTCTCTTCGAAATAAGATTCAACACTTTTTGGTTGGGCACAAAAAGTGTTCAAATCCCGATAGCTATCGGGAGCCTTTGGGCTTATTTTTCTACGATCAGATGCTTAAAAGATTAAATCTCCAACTTTTGACGTTGATCCCCTTTCACCACACAATAAAGCGTGTACATTTAAATCCGATCGTTCACATCAGACTGTTGTATACTTAAAATTCTAAGGGGCTATCAAAAATGGGCAAGCAAAGTATCCACATCCGAAGGACCCTGAATCAATGCTTCATACTTTTTGAGATCAAAAACAAGCTCACTTCCAGCCTTCTTTCTAGAAATCCTCATCCGTTTGACATCATCAGAAGAAAGCGCATAGACCATTCGATTCGGTAAAATGACGACAAAATGATTGGATTCTGAAGGTACAATTTTGAATTGATCGAAAGTAGTCGGTGTATATCGAATCACGGCATTTTTCTCCACTGGAAGCATATAAACAGTCAAGGCCTGATTTAATTCCTCGCTCTCAAAAGTGAAATCAGCTAGGAAAGGTATCGCTTCGTCCATCTGCAATTGACGTCCGTAATTATGGATCCCCATTTTATTAATCTTTATCATGCGCATGAGGGATTTCTCCTTGTCCAATTCTTCTTCAATTTGTGCTTTCGCCTTTGAAGCGTAGTCAATTTGACTTGAAATTCTCGCCATTCGATCATTTTCCCTAGCCAGTAATTTCCCTTGAAAAATAGGAGCCGCTCGAACGACTATTTCTTCCGTTGCATTGCGAAAGGTGATGGTGTACTCACGCACTTCGGAGCTATCCACTGCTGCTAACTCAACAAAATCATATTTCTTATTAAACGCAACGTTGTTTTGAGAAGGATCAATTTGAGTTGAATCACCAGTAAACTTCCAGAACACACCATCCAGTGATTCGAGTTCCTCTTCATCGGTTCCATATCGCTTCACATCGAATAATGGATCACCTATTTTATGCTCGATCAAGGTTTTGGGAGTTTCAGGCATCTCTTTATCCAACTTTTCCAATTCTATGATCTGTTTGGGAATGTATGGATTTGGGATTGGAACGCACGTCGTGTCCTTCAATCCCCAACTTTCCTGTGATTCGTTAAAAGCATAAAAATCGAAGGCTCCGTTAATTTCCGTAGCCAGTTCTACTTCTATTTCCTTGTCTACTGCCAGTTCAAGCTCGATTCCTTCCTGAAAGGCACGAACCTCAAATAATCCTCCACTTTCGAAATGGGCTGTATCGCCGTTGAGAGTAACATACCTCATTGGGATTCCACTGCCAAGAATATCTCCTTGCGAGTGATACTCATTAAATATCAATATCACATCTCCTTCGATCGGATCACCTGTTCCCTTGTTTACAAAGGCATTGGAAGGAACATGAATGCGTGTCCCTTGTGCTGTTCGAAGCAGGCGCGCATGGCTTCCGCGTAATTTGAACTCTTCAGGAGTTGAAGGTAAAACTGGAGTAATTGAGGAAGAAGCAACAAAATTTTTGATACTCTTGGGGTCATCAGATTTAGACGAAACTGCTCTTGGCTTCTCATCTTCACAAGAAGCTAGGAAAAGCCAGGAAAATGCTGCTAAAGCAATTGCATATTTCATAAGGTTCATTCTTGTCAAGTAAGGTCCTTGTTGCGAAAGACTTTGTTACGCCCCCCAATGTTCGTTCAATAAATCCACTAATTTTCGCGACATATTGTTGAAATAGCGCTTTGTTCGATACCCACCTACCCATGTTATTCCAGAAATGGCATTGGTCAGGAATATTTCGTCCGCGACGAGCAAATTTTGAGGCAAAATATTGCACTCATATACTTTAATATTGTTTCGCAAGGCCAGATTAATGATCTGCATTCTCATCGTTCCAGCCAAACACCCCTCCTCGAGTCCGGGAGTGTACAATACTCCGTTACTCACTACAAATAAATTGGACGAAGTTGCTTCAATTATTCCGTTCGTTACATTGGTGATCAAGTAATCGTCTAGTCCGTTTTCTTTCGCAGTGATCGCAGCAAGAACGTAAATCAATCCGTTTTTTGTCTTGATATCCGCTAAGGAATTCTTTTGTTTTTTATACTCCGTATAGACATCAACTTCCTTTCCCTTTTTATTGAGAACGAATCCATAAGTATCCAAAGGCATTACCTCGATCAGGTACTCTACTTCGTTCGATTCTGGAAGATAGGTCCCACCGGTAGAGCGATCCAAAGAAATTCGGCATTTCCCTCCATGAGTAATGTCCGACTTATTGATCAATTCATTGATTTTGTCTTCAAAAAACGCTTCATCATAAAAACTCGGAACGCGCATTTTCAACCTCTTGGCTCCCTCCATCATACGCGCAAGGTGATTCGACAAATTGATCGGCTTACCATTAATTATTCGGACTGATTCAAACAATCCGTCACCATATAAATGTGCACGATTTCCTGCTCGAAGAACGTAAGATTCATTCGACAAGACTTCTCCGTTGTTGTTTACGTAAGTGGTCATCCTCCGAAAAACAGGTTTATAAATTCCTTCCCTTTGTCAATATTAATGATTAATACGTACAAAACACCAAAAATAGCCCCTCCTATGTGTGCATCATGCGCTATGCGTCCGCCTCCACGCTTATCCATGTAAAATTCGAATAAAAGATAAAGAGGACCGAAAATATATGCTGGAATAGCGATTGGAATGAAGAACAAGCTCAATCGCATCTCTGGATTCCAGAGAATTGCAGCGAAAATTACCGCAGAAACCGCCCCTGAGGCTCCAAGTGAGCGATATCCCGGATTATCCTTATTTCGAATATAGGGAACAATGGTGGCAAAGAG
>JBGCDF010000333.1:0-4313 GCA_045105095.1 Crocinitomicaceae bacterium
TTTGAACACTTTTTGTGCCCAACCAAAAAGTGTTGAATCTTGTTTGGAAAAGAGAATATCGTAAATAAACTGTATGTTGTATTCAGAATGAAACATACATTTCTCCACAGGTTTTGACGTTGATCCGGAATATGACATGATCCCCTTTATTCGGGTTCTCATAATGTCTCTCTAAACGAAAAAAGCCAGACTAAAAAGTCTGGCTTTTTCTGGCGGAGAATGAGGGATTCGAACCCCCGGTACCGTGAAGTACGCCGGTTTTCAAGACCGGTCCATTCGACCACTCTGGCAATTCTCCGCGCCAAAAGTACTCATTTCTTGGTCACCGACAAGAGTTTTCACATTTTTTTTTTGATTTTTTTTTCGATTGATTTAACAGCCTGATAACCTTCTGATTCACTTTACAGTTTATTGTCTTAAAACTACCTCTCAGTCAATAACATGCTGCTTTGGACCTTGCAAGGAATGGATTTCGTATCTTTATGGAAACAAACATTTGGTACTTCATGAAAATCCTAAGTACAACATTCTTAATCCTACTGATCGGTTTTACTTCTAGTGCTCAAGATCGCAAGTTGAGAGCCTATGTGGATAATAAGCAATTTTACGCTCCTGAAATCGGGAACTATATTGAGTTTCACCTTCAATTCACAGGATATTCCATTAATTACAAAGGAAAAGACGGTGGCCTGATTGGAGACCTAGCGGTGAAAATGAAGATTCTTGGTGAAGACAGCAAGGTGGTGCAAGAGACTGCTTATCGCTTGGAAACACCTTTCATGAAGGATAGCTTGGTTGAGGATTTTTACGATGTTCGTCGTTTTCAATTGGATCCAGGAACGTTTGAATTCCAATTGGAACTCATGGACTTGAATAGTAGCCATGATCCAATACAATTTTCGCAAATGTTAGTAGTCACAGAGTTGAGTGACGCTATTTCTATTTCAGATATCGAGGTGGCAGAGTATGCCGCGAAAGGTGATGGAACTTCTCCATTTTTTAAATCAGGATATGATATCATTCCTCGATTGGTGACGTTCTATCCAGAGGAACTCAATTCAATTCCAGTATATTTTGAGGCGTACAATACGGACCAACTGCCTGATTCAGTGTTCGCTATTCGCCAAACGGTGACGAACGCCATGACTGGAGATGAAATTTCTGAATTACGACAGACATCAAGACATTTTGCAAATCCAGTTGTTCCTGTTTTACGTCAATTGGATATCTCAACTGTGCCGACTGGAAAATATCTAATCACGTTTAAGTTGCTTAACCGTAACATGTTAGAACTTTCTGAGTCGTCTTACGAGTTTGAGAGAAGTAACGACAACGTTTATGATTTGAGTGCGAATGATGTCGTACTCGATCCAGCTTTCCAGGAATCAATTACAGACGATAGTGTCGGCTTTTACCTTGAGTCGCTTATTCCGATTTCAAGTGCCACAGGAGTGAAAAACATTATTGCAGTGACAAAATCACAAGACGGTCATGAAGCGAGAAAACACATCCAGTTGTATTGGATGGCAACGGATCGCAACAACATGTACGAAGCATGGATCAAGTATAAGAATCAGGTTCAGTTAGTAGAACGTATTTATTCAAATAACTTTCAGGAAGGTTTTGAAACAGATCGTGGACGCGTCTACCTGCAATACGGTGCGCCGACGAATATCATCAAACGTGATAATTCAACGAATGAATATCCATTTGAAATATGGGTGTACAATGAGATCGGAAAGTTCTCGAACAGACGCTTCGTTTTCTACAATCCAGATTTAGTGAACAACACGTATCGCTTGCTGCACTCGGACATGGTTGGAGAATTGAAAAATCCTGGTTGGCAATCCGAACTATCGAAACGTACAACTTCTGGAAATAATGTTCAGGACCCTAATAACGGGCTTCAGGATCAGTTCGGAGGAAATGCAATCGAATATTACGAGCAGTATTAACCTGAGTTCGATTCTAAAATACACTCAGATCGCTTGAAAATGATCAGTTTTGAACTTAAAGAAGAAAGACTATCGGGATACTCTGATGAATTTAAGTGATAAAAGTGCCCTTTTCAAGTGACACCTCCATTTTGCTAACCCTTTTAAGTCAGTGTCTTGTCGTTATCTTTACTTCATCATAGCTTGCTATGACTTGAAAAGACTGCTTAAATCCATTTTTACTTAAAAGAATTTCTGAGAAGATTTTAGAATCGAACTCAGGTTATTAGTCTTGATTCTTAGGTAAATTCAAGTATCTTCGAGCCGTGTTGAATCAAACGGCAATAGTAATTCTTAATTGGAACGGAAAGTCCTTTCTTGAGCAATTTTTGCCTAAAGTTATTTCCTACTCAAAAGGTGCACGAGTTATTGTCGCTGATAATGATTCTTCAGATGATTCCATTGATTTTCTCAAGGCAAATTTCCCAGATGTTGAACTAATTCAAAATGAATCGAACGGTGGGTTCGCTAAAGGGTACAATGAAGCCCTCAAAAAAGTGGATTCGGAATTTTACGTTCTGCTTAATAGCGACATTGAATTGACCGAAAATTGGTTGGTGCCGCTACTGGAAAAGTTTCAGGATGAAACTGTAGCAGGATGTCAACCGAAAGTGTTATCCTATAACGATAAAAGTAGTTTTGAGCACGCTGGAGCCTCTGGTGGCTTCATTGATGTAAACTATTTTCCATTTTGCCGCGGACGAATTTTGACGAGTGTCGAAGAAGATACTGGGCAATATGAGAATAGTCAAGAAATCTTCTGGTCGACGGGTGCGTGTTTGGCAATAAGGTCAGAGCTGTTTCACAAAGCAGGAGGATTCGATGAAGATTTCTTTGCACACATGGAGGAAATTGATCTTTGCTGGCGTCTCAAGCGACTCAATTATCGATTTTTGATTGAACCCGCGTCGGTGGTTTATCATGTTGGAGGAGGCACCCTACCATACAATTCACCTCGAAAAACATTCTTAAATTTCAGGAACAGCTTGTTCATGCTCACAAAGAATCATCAAGGATTGTTGTTTCCCAAACTCTTTTGGAGAATGGCAATTGATGGAGTCGCGGCAATGAGCTTTTTGGCAAAAGGTGAGTTTAAGCATTTCGGAGCTGTCTTCAAGGCTCATATTGCTTTCTATGGAAAACTGAGAACCTTTCTGAAGAAGCGTAAAGCGCTGAAGAAATCATCTACTACCTTTAATGCGACAGGAATGTTCCGAGGAAATATTCTGTGGAATTACTACGCAAAAGGCGTGAAGAAATATTCGGATTTGAATAAGGAGTTATTTGAATGAGGGATTCGCTGCGCTCTTGGATGTTTTGATTTTTGGAGCGCTTCGCTTTTGGATTAACCCTAGGATCATTAACGCGTCCAATAGTCCAACAATCCAACAATCAACCTACGCAATCTTCCCCCAATCTGGCCTTGATCGTAACATTGAATTCAATTTAGTACGAATTCCAGCGTACTCCGCCTTTTCTAACAATGGATCTTCTGTCAACATCTCTTTCGCAGCATTTCTTGCTAGTTCCACCACATGACCGTCCTTACTCAGATTCGCGATTTTAAGATCGAGCAAACCACTTTGTTGCGTTCCCATAAGATCACCAGGTCCGCGAAGTTGCAGGTCTACTTCTGAAATTTCAAAGCCATCGTTGGTGCGCACCATCGTATTGATGCGTTTTTTGGTATCCTGCGAGATTTTATCTCCCGTCATCAGAATGCAGTAAGATTTTTCAGCACCACGACCAACACGTCCTCTCAATTGGTGTAATTGTGATAGACCGAAGCGTTCAGCACTTTCAATAATCATCACTGAAGCATTCGGTACGTTTACACCCACTTCAATCACGGTTGTGGCCACCATTATCTGTGTTTCACCTTTTGCAAAGCGATTCATTTCAAATTCCTTGTCCTCGGGTTTCATTTTTCCATGAACGATACTCACCCGATAGTCGGGAAGAGGAAAGGCACGAGAAATCGCTTCATAACCATCCATCAGATTATTAAAGTCCAAGCTTTCTGATTCACGAATTAGAGGATAAACAATGTAAATCTGTCGGCCTTTGGCAATCTCCTCTTTCATGAATCCGAATACGCGTAAACGGTTAGCGTCCTTTTTATGCAGTGTGGTGATTGGCTTTCTGCCTGGAGGCAATTCATCAATTACGGAAACATCAAGATCACCGTAAAACGTCATGGCCAAGGTCCGCGGAATGGGCGTCGCCGTCATGATTAATACATGCGGTGGAGTCGTATTCTTCTTCCACATCCGCGCGCGCTGCTTCACACCAAAACGATGTTGCTCGTCAATAACCACC
>JBGCDF010000334.1:0-18334 GCA_045105095.1 Crocinitomicaceae bacterium
TTGTTTTATTCACTAAACTTATCAATCACAGCTTGGGTAACTCCCGTAGTCGAGAATCCTCCATCATGATACAAGTTCTGCATTGTAACGTACTTCGTCAAATCTGAGAACATTGCAACACAGTAATCTGCACAGGCTAAAGCTGAAGCGTTTCCAAGTGGTGACATTTGCTCAGAGAAGTTGATGAATTCATTGAACCCTTTTACTCCTGAACCAGCCGTTGTCATTGTTGGTGATTGAGAAATTGTATTTACACGTACCTTGTTATCCACTCCATAATGGTAACCGAAACTACGCGCAATTGATTCCAAATATGACTTGTTATCAGCCATATCGTTGTAATCAGGGAATACTCGTTGAGCCGCAATATAACTCAATGCTATAATCGATCCCCATTCGTTCATCGCCTCCAACTTCTTCGTTGTTTGCAATACTTTATGAAAAGAAAGTGCTGAAACATCCAGACCTTTCATTGTCCAATCATAGTTTTCGTTTGTATAATGTCTTCCTTTTCGGACATTAACCGACATTCCAATCGAGTGAAGAACGAAATCAATCTTCCCTCCGAGAATTTCCATTGACTTTGAAACAAGATTTTCCAAATCTTCAACGCTCGTAGCATCTGCAGGAATTATTTCACTACCTGTTTTCTCTGCAAGTTGTTTAATCTCTCCCATTCGCATAGCGATTGGTGCATTTGTCAAAACAAAAGTTGCTCCTTCTTCATGAGCTCGTTCTGCTACTTTCCAAGCTATCGACTGCTCATTAAGTGCTCCAAAGATGATTCCTCTTTTTCCTTTTAATAAATTGTTTGCCATGTCTCTTTCTTTATGAGTGCAAATTTAGAATAATCTACGGACGTGATGACAATAACTTAGTCCAATTCAAAAGTCAACCCGTCGTAGGCGGCATAAACATTTGATGGAAGCATTTCCGAAATCTCTTCATGTGTACCAAACAGATGAGAAATATGCGTTAAGTAGGCTTTCTTTGGATTGATATCTTCAATGAAAGCTAACGCTTGTTCCAGATTGAAATGAGAAATATGCTCCTCAATACGCAGCGCATTTACCACAAGAATTTCCGTACCTCTTATTTTCGATCTTTCCTCTTCCGAAACCGTTTTCGCATCGGTTATGTAGGTAAATCCACCAACTCTAAATCCGAGCACAGGCATCTTGTAATGCATCACCTGAACGGGAGTGATTTTCGTTCCATTTGATAATTCAAAAGGGTTAGTATCAATAGGGATAACCTGTAAACTTGGAACTCCTGGATATTTGTTGTCGGCGAATGCGTAATGAAAATCTCTTCTTAATGCTTCTTCGACTGGCGAGGCACAATAAACATTCATATCCCTCCTCTCCTTAAAATTAAAAGCACGCACATCATCTAATCCTGCAATATGGTCTTTATGTTCATGGGTGAAAATAACTCCTGACAAGGTTTTCACATGCTCACGAAGCATTTGTTGACGGAAATCCGGACCGCTATCGATGCAATAATTCTCATCATCAATGGAGAGCAAAACTGAACAACGCAAACGATTATCCCTGCTATCTGAGGACGTACAAACGTGACATTCGCATGCAATGACAGGCACGCCTTGAGAAGTTCCCGTTCCGAGCATCGTCACTTTCATACGGACGAAATTGGTTTGGAACGAATAAGCTTGATCAGAAGAATTATCCAAGCGATAATTAAAACAGAGCCGCCAATTGGAGTAATCGGGCCAAGGAAGGATAATTTAACTCCAAGTATCTCTTGAATCGCTAGGAAATAAATCGACATGCTAAACGCAATCGTACCAGCGATGATCAGACCGTTGAACAACTTCAACGAAAAAGGAATTTGACGAGCTCCCAAACCAACCGCAAGAAGAGCCAGTCCATGGTACATTTGATATTTTACTCCGACCTCAAAGGAACTTAGCTGAGTGAGCTCCAATTTTTCCTTTAAAGCATGAGCTCCAAAAGCTCCAAGTGTGATCGCAACAAGAATGAAAATTATTCCAGAAATGACGCTAGTTCGATTCATTCGATAAAGATAGTGTGAAATCTAATACTTCACTCCATCCTTCCCAATTTCCATATTCACCGATTGTCTCATTGTGCCAAATGAACACGAAATCTCCGCCAAATCTGGTGACCTCATCATACAATTCGCGAATAACTGCTTTGCTTTCTTTTGGAGAAAGATTCATGTATTCGCGCAGAGTACCATCCATGTACACAAAGGGATGAATGATCAATTCTGTAGACTGATTCTGCAATAGGTCAAACCAACTATGAGGTCTTGCGGTACCAGATCTGAATCCTACGTGCTCAGCAAACCCCATTGAATACTCATGCTTAAATCCAGCTTCCAGTAACAGCCTGAAGGTACTAGCGACCTGAAACCTGAGAAAATGTTGTCGTGTGTTAGAAATTTCTATTTGGCAAATGGATTCTAACTTATTCTTTTCTTGTTTGATCGTCTCTCCCCTTCCAAAGGATCCAAAACTGGGATGCAAACCAATCGTCAATTCGTCATCCGTCAACGATTTTATCAATGTTTGATGTCCTGAGTGATCAATAGAGATATTTCTGTCCTTCTTGCCCCATTTTCCAATTAACCAAAACAACTTGCTTGCAGGGAAACGAGCCTGAATCGATTTAATCTTGTCGAATGTATCATACGGATCTGTAACCTTCCCATTAAGAACGCGACTTCTCTCCTTCAATCGCTTAAAATCAAGACGTAAGACATCCTTCAGAATTGACAACCACTTTCGACTTCCTGATTTTAGCTTGTACGCATAAGTGTTATCAATATCAAAAGTAGGAATCATTCTCACCTTCTTATCTTGCGAAAGAAGATTCGGATCTACAAATGAAATAACTTCTTCTGCCCAACGGTCGCACATAGAATTGGTCAACCAATGATTAGGGATAATTGATTTTGACAAGGGAAATCTTCCGTATTCATCAACGTCTTTACACTGATACTCTTCGTATCTGGTAAGAGTGAAAAATATCGAAGCAATGGGGTCAATTACAGAATCAAACGAATAACACTCGGACTCGCCGAAGTTGCCAAATTCTGGTGACAATGCCTCTACTCCATTTTGCAGCATAAAAGCCGCCATGGGGATACATTTTGTCTCAGAATGGTCGTGTTGAGAATACCTTAGATCGACACGAATAGATTTATCTTCAGTCAACTGATACGTCAATCCACGCGAACCAAAAATGAACTCGAAAGCATATTCAATTCGGGGCGATATCTGATCAACATAAATCTGAATCATCTATTCTATATCCTCTACTATTTTCCCACAAATAAATTCGGCCGCCTTTCCATTTCCGTAGAATGTAGGATAGGTGAAATCGTTTTTTTCAAATAAGGCATTAAAGGCATCAATTATTTTATCGTATTCTGCTCCTGTAAGAATAGCATTTCCGTTTTCAACAATCTCCGTCCATTCTGTCTGTTCACGAAGAATAACACAAGGCTTTTCGAAAAAGAACGATTCCTTTTGTAGTCCTCCACTATCGGTCACGACCATTCTCGCATTTTTCTCAAGTATGATGATATCCATAAAACCAACAGGATCAATTACCTTGATGAAGTCAGATTCAATAACTCGCTGATATAATTCTGCCGACAACTGGGTTTCCAATTTACTTTTCGTTCTAGGATGGAGCGGCAATACGAAGGTCATGTTGTGTTCCTTCGAAAGATGATCAACAGCACTGAAAATACCCTCCATATTCTCCGCAATGTCCGTATTCGTATCTCTATGAACGGTCATCAACACAAACTGGTTTGATGTCAAATTCTCCTTATCCATAACGGAAGAGAATTGATCAGCTACCTCAGAGAAATGCAAGCTATTGTCATACATGATATCCCCACAGTGATAAACGTTTGGAGAGTCAATTGTTGCATGAATTGAATGTTCCAAATTGAAACCCTCATTTGACAAATTGGTCAATCCAGTATCAGTTGGCGTAAACAGCAAGGTCGACATGTGATCACAAGAAATGCGATTCAATTCTTCGGGCATTGCCTTATTAAAACTCCTCAACCCAGCCTCAATATGAATCACAGGAATGTAGATCTTTGCTGCTGCCAAGGCCCCAGCAATAGTCGAGTTCGTGTCACCATAGACAATCACTCCATCTGGTTTCTCATCAAGAAAAATCTTTTCCAAACCTTCCAACATCTTCGCCGTTTGCTGACCGTGTGATCCACTACCAACTTGCAGGTTGTAGTGCGGTGTAGGAATATTCATCTCTTCAAAGAACACTTTCGACATGTTTTCGTCATAGTGCTGTCCCGTGTGAACAATGATTTCTTCAAGTTGATCTGAAAATACTGTTTGAACTGCTCTGCTGATGGCAGAAGATTTGATAATTTGAGGTCTCGCCCCAACTATTGTAATAATTTTTTTACGTTGATTCATTTATCCAAGTATACCTTCATCTGCAAAACTAAAGTAATTATTGTCGGTTATGATTAAATGATCCAAAATTTGTAAATCTATCATTGTTCCAAACTTCTGAAGTGATTTCGTCAAGTGCATATCAGCCGGACTTGGATCTGTTGCACCGCTTGGATGATTGTGAGCCAGCACAATTCCCGTCGCCTTGTCTTCCAGCCCTTTCTGAAAAATCACTTTTCCATCAGCGACCGTACCCGTTAACCCGCCTTTGGATATCTGACGTACGGAAATGACCTTATTATTTCTATTTACGTAAACTGCATAGAATTCTTCATGTGATAAATCTGCGAAGTACGGGTACAAGAATTCATAACAGTGCTTGGAACACGTTAATCGCGCTGGCGTCGTAGAATCAGTCAATGGTTTTCTTCTTCCGAGTTCAAGTGCTGCATAAATCAAACTAGCTTTTGCATCTCCGATCCCCTTATACTTCTTGAGATCATTAATGGATTTTTTAGCTAACTCTTGCAAGTCGTTGTTTGAATCATACAAAATATTGGAAGCAACGTCGATAGCGCTCAAACTCTTTGTTCCTGATCCTATCAGAAGGGCGATTAACTCTGTATTAGAAATGAAATCTCGTCCTCTGTTCAATAGTTTTTCACGTGGGCGCTCGTAAACCGGCATCGATTTAATAGTGGTAGGCATAACAATTTTTATATAGGTTTACTTGAAGATAATCATTCCTTTTCGGTTTTCAAACGAAAAAACGTTATCGACAATCAAGCATGCACAATTTAACAGTTCCTTGTAAACTCATGTTCACTTTGGAACTACTTTTGTGTTAGAATCAGATATATGAAGAATCTACGTTTATTATTTATTGCCCTTTCTGTTTTATTCTCAGCCTGCGGACAAGAGTCAACTGAAGCTACAGCAGAAGTAATCGAACCAAAGGAGGTTGACCTAGGACCTATTGACCTAAATTCATTTCTTACTGATCGCACCGATCTTTCTAAAAAGGTCGACAGTGTATTCAAAACATTAAGTGATGAATCAAAGGTTGCGCAATTAATTATGCCTGCAGCTGGTCGTCTGGGACATTCTGAAGAAAGAATTAAATACTTGATTGACAACAATTACATTGGAGGGATTCTTCTTTTGAATGGAACAAAACAACAATTCACCGACTGGGTTGTTGAGTACAACCATCGTGCAGAAAATTTAGGACAGCTTCCTTTTCTTTATTCGGCCGATGCGGAACCTTCATTGGTAAACCGAAAAATCACAGGATCGAAAACAGTAAAGAAGGCGAATCAGGTTACCTCAGAAGAAGACGTCCTAGCTGTGACAAAATCTATCTCTGATGATTTGAATGAAATTGGGATCAACTACAACTTCTCTCCCGTTGTCGATCAAGCAAAAAATAAAACGGTCGGTTACCGTGGCTTCGGCACTGACCCGAAGAATATTGTTCCTTATTCTAAGGTATTCATTGAGCAAACCCAAGCGCAAAATATCATTGCAACTGCGAAACACTTTCCAGGGCACGGATTAGTCTCTGGCGACACGCACAAATCGCTTCAAATGATTGATGGTGAATTAAAAGAAGTAAAGTATTACCCGCCTCTCATTGAAAGTGGAGTCTTATCGATTATGGTTGGACATTTAGCTGTTACGAACAACGAAAAGTACGGCACGAATGGGCTCCCTGCAACCATCTCGAAAATCATCATTCAAGGTTTACTCCGTGATAGCCTAAACTTCAAAGGACTTGTTGTAACGGACGCTATGGGAATGGGCGGAGTTGTGAAAGTACCAAACGCGGATGTCAGAGCAATTGCTGCGGGATGCGATATTATCCTCATGCCCAAAGATGCTGAGAAAGCGCATAAAGCTATTTCCGAAAAATACAAGTCGGACCCGGAGTTCACGGAAACTGTAAATGAATCGGTAAAACGAATCATTCGAATGAAAATCTGTTTAGGATTGATTTAAAGGCCTCGTAAAACGCAAGTTTACTTCTTCGATGGCAACTTAATCCAATCAACAGGGGTTTCAGGAAAGCAAATTTCACTGAAAATCTTGTGCGTACGAAACATTCACTTAACTTTGGCTTAATGTCCAACTCGCGTATCCAACAGCTTTTAATGCCTTTCTCAAAAATTGGTTTGGGAGATATGGACGGGGTGAAATTGATGAATCGTGTTGATACGAAATTCGTAATGACGGTTGATCAATTCGAAGAGGTTCTTCCTTTGCTGAATGACCATTATCATGCATTGGAGATCGCCGAAAAGAGTATTTGCTCCTATGAGAGTCTTTATTATGATAATGAGGATTTTGACTTCTACCACGATCATCACAAAAAGCGTTTAAATCGTGTAAAGATCCGATACCGTAAGTACTTGGATTCGGACATTTCTTTTCTGGAAATCAAACATAAATTCAAGGGAAGAACAAACAAGATGAGAATTCCATCTCCTGATTTGTATGACGAGCTTCCAAGTGATCACAAAGATTTCATTGATGAATCGGTAGATATAGACTTTACGGATAAATTAATTCCGACTCTTCTAAATAACTATCAAAGGATCACGTTAGTGGGTAAGAATTCTGATGAACGCTTAACGATAGACCTGAATTTGGGCTTTAAAAAGGGCGAACAGACTTCAGATTTAAATTATCTTGTAATCGCCGAATTGAAGCAAGCGAAGGTTTCTCGAAAATCTCCGTTTTTCAAATTCATGAAGGAACGACAAATTCGTCCCTTGCGATTAAGTAAATATTGTATTGGAGTGCTTCAACTAGCTGAAGGGATAGACTCAGAACTAAAATACAATCGTTTTAAGAAAAAATTACTCAAAATTGATAAACTAAAACCAGATGCTGCCTAGACTTGAAACAACTTCTACTATTGAGCAATTATTCAACCTTCAGTGGTTTGATAATGATTTCTACACGCTACTCCTTCGTTTAGTCATCAATCTTGTCTTTATGACAGTCTTGATTCGTTATCTATACTACCCCATTGCAAAGCGAAAAGACTACCTCTTCACATACTATCTGATTGGATTAATCACGTTCTTCTTGTGTTTTGGCCTGAAAAAGCTGGATATTGATACAGGAATGGGACTTGGACTTTTCGCCATCTTTGGAATCATCCGATATCGAACGGATGCCATTGAGATCAAGGAAATGACGTATCTTTTCTTGGTAATTGGAATTAGCGTTGTAAACTCTCTTGCTTCTAGACAAATTAGTGTTGCTGAAATGGCTGTAATTAACCTTTCTGTGGTAGCAATCACATACGGATTGGAGTACGTTTGGCTCGTTAAGCACGAAACAAGAAAGACAATCGTTTACGAGAAAATTGATTTAATCGTACCAGGAAGACACGAAGAAATGATGGCTGACTTGCAAGAAAGAACGGGACTTCAAATTAACCGATTTGAGGTTGGTAAGATCAATTTTTTAGACGACACAGCTCAAGTACGAATTTTCTATTACTCTGAAGATCAAAATTTTTCCGATTTTAGCGGATAAATTATCTCATGAAAACACTCCGTTTGCTCCTACTGCCACTTAGTTGGATTTACGGTGTTATTACTTTTCTTCGTAATAAAGCCTTCGATTGGGGTATTCTAAAATCGCACAAAATTCCTGGCAAGTCAATTTCCGTTGGAAACCTATCTGTTGGAGGCACAGGAAAGACTCCTCACGTTGATTACTTGATTCAATACTTTTTATCGAAGAAAATCCAATTATGTGTATTAAGTCGGGGTTACGGAAGGAAAACTAAGGGCCTAATCGTTGCTAATGATCAATCCAAATCATCTGATATTGGTGATGAACCACTGCAATACGTTCAACGCTATTCGGATAATATCAAAGTGGTACTGGCCGAAAAACGAAAAGTCGGTGTGGACCATATTCATTCCAGTTTTTCAGGTAACGAACTCATTATTTTGGATGATGCGTTTCAGCATAGAGCTGTTTCTGCTGGATTATCGCTGTTAATAACTCCTTTCGACGATCTTTTTTCAGATGATTTCATGCTGCCAACAGGAAATTTACGCGAATGGAAATCTGGTAGAAATCGTGCTGATTTAATTATTGTGAGTAAGTCTCCAGCGAAAATATCCAACGAAGAAGAATCCAAAATTATTCGAAAGTTAAAGTTCGACTCTGATAAGATCTTTTTCTCATCCCTTGAGTACAACGATTTAGTATCCTTCTCTGAAAAAGTAACTGAAAAAAAAATCGATCACGCTTTGATAATTACGGGTATTGGAAATCCAACTCCGCTTGTCAACTTTTGGAAGAAGAAATGCGCTGTAGAACTAATGGCATTCCCAGATCACCACAATTATAGTGCTACTGATATCAAGTCAATTCATGAAAAATTTGGTACATTCGCAAGCAGTAATAAAGTCATCATTACGACGGAAAAAGACTACATGAGATTACAGCAATTTGATGAAGTTTTCAACCCAAATTTTGCATGGCACTATCAACCGATATCAATAACGATTAAAAACCAAGATAAATTTAACGCCCATTTAGATGAGTATACTAGATAAGTTTAAAGAATCACACGACTACATCAAGACAAGAACGAACGTTCAACCAACCATCGGAATTATTCTGGGAACAGGATTAGGAGGATTAGTAAACGAAATCAATATTATTGATGAAATCTCCTATGAAGATATCCCGCACTTCCCAGTTTCTACCGTTCAAAGTCACTCTGGAAAGCTAATTTTTGGAGAACTTGGAGGAAAGAAAGTGATGGCTATGCAAGGTCGTTTTCATTTCTACGAGGGATACACAATGCAAGAATGCACCTTCCCTGTTCGCGTAATGAAATTCATGGGAATTGAACGATTATTTGTGAGCAACGCATCAGGAGGTGTTAATCCTGATTTCGAAATTGGTGACATCATGATCCAAAATGATCATATCAACCTTTTCCCTGCTCACCCGCTTATCGGAAAAAACATTGATGAATTGGGACCACGCTTCCCTGACATGAGCGCACCATACGATCATAAAATGATCGCTCTTGCAAAAGAAATTGCATCTGAAAACAACATTAAGGTTCAAACTGGTGTGTACGCAGGACTTACGGGCCCAACGCTTGAAACTCCAGCCGAATATGGCTACGTTAGAGCAATTGGGGCCGATACTGTGGGAATGTCAACTGTTCCTGAAGTTATCGTTGCACGTCACATGGACATTCCTTGTTTCGCGATCTCAATCATCACTGATTTAGGAGTTCCTGGAAAAATTCAGGAAGTGAGCGTGGAAGACGTAATCGCTGTTGCCAACAAAACTGAACCAAGCATGACGTTGATCATGAAAGAATTGATTTCAAGAGTTTAAGCATGATACCTGAGGTTAGAGAAAAATATGAAGTAGTCGTTGGACTGGAAATCCATGCCCAAATGTTAACGCAAACGAAGGCATACTCTAACGACATTAACGAATACGGAGCAGTTCCTAATACGAACGTAAGCGCAATTACCCTTGGTCATCCAGGAACACTTCCTATGATGAACAAGAAAACGATTGAATACGCCATTCGATTGGGACTTGCATGCAATGCAAATATTGCTGAAGCCCAATACTTCGCTCGAAAAAACTACTTCTACCCTGACCTTCCGAAAGGGTATCAAATCACACAGGATTTAACGCCAATTTGTACTGGTGGACATATCTTCATCAAAGATGAGGAGGGAAAAGAAAAGAAAATCGAATTGACGCGTATCCACATGGAGGAAGATGCTGGTAAGAGCATGCACGACATGGATGTGTATGACACGCTAGTAGATTTAAATCGTGCGGGAACTCCACTTTTGGAAATTGTAACAGAACCAGATTTTCGCTCATCGACAGAAGCATACAATTTTGTTACAGAAGTTCGTAAGCTTGTTCGTTACCTTGAGATTTGTGATGGGAACATGGAGGAAGGATCTATGCGTTGCGATGCCAATGTTTCTGTTCGACTGAAAGGGGCTGAAGAATTCGGTACAAAGGTCGAAGTGAAAAACATGAACTCGATCAGAAATGTGCAAAAGGCCATTGAGTTCGAAATTGAACGTCAGATCGATATGGTCGAAAACGGCGAAACAATCTCGCAAGAAACACGATCCTTTGATGCATTGAAGAATCGCACAATATCTATGCGTTCAAAGGAAGCAGCGAATGATTATCGCTATTTCCCAGAGCCAGATCTACAGCCAATTACAGTGCAGGAAGATGCCATTGACGCCGTTCGTTCGGAAATGCCGGCATTACCTCGTGATTTGTTTTTGAAATACATCAATGAGCTTAAGCTCTCTGAATACGATGCATACAACTTGACAGATTCGAAAAGTATTGCGCTCTTTTATGAAGATCTCATTACCAAAACGAGCAACTACAAAGCTGCTGCGAACTGGATCATGGGAGATGTGAAATCGTATTTGAACGCGACGGGACAAGAAATAGATAAGTTCCCGATTTCAACTTCAAGCATTGCATCGTTAATTGCACTGATTGACGAAGGGAAAGTATCAAGCTCACTTGCTTCACAGAAGCTTTTCCCTGAGATGTTGAAGGACCAATCGAAAACTCCTTTGGCCATCGCTGAAGAATTGAACTTGCTTCAGGATTCTAATGAAGACTCAATTTTAGCATTTATTCACGAAGTGATAGAGCAACACCCAGAGGAAATTGAACGTTATAAGAACGGCGAAAAACAACTCGTCGGTTTCCTTATGGGACAATTGATGCGCTTATCAAGAGGGAAAGCTGATCCAAAAGCTGCTAACCAATTGATGCGCAAAACGCTAGACGAATTATGATAAAGAACATTTTTGGAATTTTTATTCTTTCAGTTTTTCTCTTCTCGTGTGGAGAAGAAGCAGAAGTGGAAGATATAGAGGACGATCCGATTGAAGAAGAGGCAAAACTTCCAAGTAACTTCTCCATTTCTGGTACTATCGAGAGTGCTGCAAGACAAAACTTGTATTTAGAGGCTCCTACGCAACGTGGTGTTGTGAATGTAGCTACAGCACAAATAGACGAATATGGGAAATTTGAATTAGCAGGAAATATCCCAGGGTTGGGAATTTACCAGCTTCGCTTGGGTGATCAAGGAGATGAACTAATTGTGTTAACCTTGCTTCCTGATGATAAGATCACATTGAGCACATCCAAAGAGACCTTCGTTTCTTCCCCTGAATTATCAGGAGGTACTTGGACAGAAGCGATGACAGGATACACACCTATTTTTAATCAATTCCATGATGACCAGGAAGAACTCCAAAAATTGAGAGGAACCATCCCTGACAAAGAATTAACAAAACGATTCGCTGCTATTAAGAAACCAGTCGATGATTACTCTCAGAAAGTAATGATGAGTGATCCAGGAAACCCATACAATATCGTACTCTCCTCTGCTCTAACTCCACAAATGGGGTTTGAAGACTGGGATCCTAAAAACATGGAAATTCTTAAGAATGTTTCACTTGCGTTCGAAGAGAAATATCCAGGAGCAAAGATGTCTGAAGCGATGACGCAACAGACAGCTCAGGTTGAGATGATGTATAATCAGTTCCTCGGTAATTCTGCATCAATAGGAAAAATAGCACCTGATATCGCGTTGGCAAGACCAAATGGAGAGATCCACAAACTTTCATCCTTGAAAGGTAGTTACGTTTTGGTTGATTTCTGGGCGTCTTGGTGCGGACCGTGTCGAAGAGAAAACCCTAATGTGATCAAACTGTATAATAAGTACAAAGACGATGGGTTTACTGTGTATTCCGTATCTTTAGATCAAAGTAAGGACGCATGGCTTCAAGCAATTGCAGCCGATGGTCTTGTTTGGCCTAACCACGTTAGTGATCTGAAAAGATGGGAATCTCCTGTTGTTGGAGCCTATGGAATTCAAGGTATTCCACACACCGTTTTGTTAGATCCTCAAGGGAAAATTATGAACATCGGACTGCGTGGAGCAGAATTGGAACAAAAATTGAAAGAGATATTCTCAAAATAAACAGACTATGAAATTTTCAACATTACTACTCCTATTATTCTTTGCAGGAACTTCATTCGCACAAACGACGAATGTCAAGATTTCTGGAATGATTTTCAAATCAGGACAAGATTCCATTCATATTTCGGAATATCTAGGTGGAACGAAGTACAATGACTTTTTCGGAGGAGCTCTTGATGCTGAAGGGAATTTCGAAGTACAAGGTGATGTACCCGCTCCAAACTACTACGTAGTGCGCATAGGAACAACACACCTTCCAATTATTCTCAGACAAGGAAGTGATATTAAAATCTACGGAGATGGTCGAAAATTGGATCAATACGTAAACATTGTTAACTCACAAGAGTCGAACGATTTAATTGAGTACTTGCGCTTAACGTCTAACTGGCAAAAAAGATCAAATCAGGCAAATCAAGAGATTGCATCGAATCCTACAAAAGCTGACTCGATCAATCGAATTATGTCTACTGAATTTAATCAGTTTAGAAGTCAAAAGAACAATTTCGTTGCACGTCATGGAAATTCAGCTGCCCTCTACCCTGCATTCGCAGAAGTTAATCCTTCTCAAGATTTTGCGACGTACAAGTCTCTGGCAAGTCAATTAGTTAAGGCATTTCCTGAATCTCCAATGATCCAGCAAGTAGCGCTTGATTTAAAGAAACAAACCGATCTTCAAGAAAAGAACAACGTTCTCGCGCCAGGAAAAGAAGCTCCTGATTTCGAAGAGAAAATGACGGATGGAGAGAAAACAATGAAACTCTCTGATCTACGTGGCAATGTCGTTCTGTTGGATTTCTGGGCATCATGGTGTGGACCGTGTAGAAGAGAAAATCCGGCTGTTGTAAAATTATACGAAAAGTATAAAGATGAAGGATTCACGGTAATGAGTGTTTCTTTGGATAAAAACCGAGATGCTTGGATTGCGGCCATTGAAAAGGACAACTTAGCTTGGCCAAACCACGTGAGTGATCTTAATTTCTGGTCAAGTCGTGTACCGAAAATGTATGGAGTACGTGGAATTCCTTTCACTGTTCTCATCGATAAAGAAGGAAACATCATCCGAACGAAACTTCGTGCACATGATCTCGAAGTTGAATTAAAGCGCATCTTCGGGCACTAAGAATGGCAGAAAACTCTGACAAGCGAATTTACTTCGCATCTGATTTTCACCTCGGCGCTCCATCACCTGAAGCTAGTTTGGCTCGGGAAAAGAAGATTGTAGCTTGGTTGGATCACATCAAAGACTCAGCTGAAGAGATTTATCTTGTCGGAGATATTTTCGATTTCTGGTTTGAATACAAACGGGCCATACCCAGAGGTTTTGTAAGACTTCAAGGAAAAATCGCAGAACTCACCGATCAGGGAATACCCATTCATGTTTTCACCGGAAACCACGACATGTGGATTTTCGATTATCTACCAAAAGAATTAGGGGTCACACTCTACCGTGAGCCGATTCAACGTGAATACTTCGGGAAAAAGTTCTTCATTGGACATGGAGACGGTCTGGGACCAGGTGATCGCGGATATAAGTTCATCAAGAAAGTCTTTGCTAATAAATTCAGTCAGTGGTGTTTTGCTCGGTTGCATCCAAACTTTGGAATTTGGTTAGCCTCAAAATCGTCTCAAAAAAGTCGGGCAAAAACAGGAAATGACGACGAAAAGTACCTCGGAGATGAAAACGAATGGCTCGTACTCTTCTGTAAAGAAGTATTGGAAAAAGAACACATCGACAATTTTGTGTTTGGACACCGACATTTGCCACTCGAGATCAACTTAAACGAATCATCGAAGTATTACAATTTGGGGGAATGGATCAATTACTGCACGTATTTAGAAGTAAGTGCTGAAGGAACTGAATTAAAGACCTGGAAATAGAATTATGTCCTTCAGGAAATAAAGATCATTCCTCAATTCTCGACTTTAAATCACCAATCTTTTCTCGTAACTTGCACTTGAAATACTATCGAGTTATGAGAATCACATTATTGCTACTACTTCTTCCCTTTTTCGGGATTTCACAAGTTCAATCAAGCGGAAACACACGTGCAGACGTTCACCACCTTCTCTCTGAATTCGATCTCTCGCATGGAGAAGTGAGCGATATCGTTCGGGAACGTTTCGCTGTCAACCGAATTGGAGGTGAAGAATACGTTTCTTTTCTCACTAAAATATCGTCACAATACAATCCAACAGATTTGGAAAACAGAGGTTTTTTAGTTGGAGCGAAAATACACGACATCCTTAGCATCAAATGTCCAATTGATGAATTATCAGCAATTCTCACTGATCAAAATTTCTCATACATCGAAATAGCAGGAAAAATTAAGCCGATGTTGCACAGAGTTCCTGCCGACGTTCGCGCTGATAGTGTTTGGATGGGAGCAAATTTACCCGAAGGATACACAGGAAAAGACGTAATCATTGGAGTACAGGATTGGGGCTTCGATTATACCTCACCGAATTATTATGACACCTTGCTGGCAGATTCACGTATTATCGCGGCTTGGGATCAATTTAAAAATTCCGGACCTTCGCCATCAGGTTTTTCCTATGGAACGGAATATTCAACACCCACTGATCTGATTAACGCAGAATCTGACACCGCTAATATCTATTCATACGCTACGCATGGGTCGCACGTAGCCGGAATTGCTGGAGGAAGCGGAGCTGGAACAGAATATCGTGGAATCGCATTTGAATCTGAATTTTTGTTTACTACTTTTTTAGTAGATGAGGCCGCCGTGATTGATTCTTGGGAATGGATGAAAAACATGGCCGACGCTCAAGGAAAACGACTTGTAGTGAACATGAGTTGGGGATTGTACCACATGCAAGCCATCGACGGAACATCCTTGCTTAGTCAAGCATTGGACTATTATTCGGCCTTAGGTGTCGTGTTTGTCACTTCAGCAGGAAATAATGGAGGAGAAAACTTCCACATCGAAAAAGACTTCACGAACGATTCATTATTGACGAGAATTAATTTCTATAGTTCATCGACGCTTGCCTCTCTTTGGGGACAAAGCATTCACGCTTGGGGAACTCCAGGAGAAGAGTTTTCCATTGGTATTAATGTTTTAAGTACATCAAATGTCCTCATGGGAGCGAGTCAATATTATTCCACTGCGAGCACGACGAGTTATGTAGATACATTTATTGTTGTAGGAACGGATACCATATTTTACAATCTCTCCTGCGATGACGCATATCCCTCCAACGGTCGACCTCAGGCGAGATTACGTGTGAAACGTCCTTCTTCAAGCGCATATAGAGTTGTCCTGAAAGCTCAATCTACATCTGGGACCGTTCATTTCTGGAATATAACTGAGTTGACGACGGACGTAGGAAATTGGGGAATGCCATTTTCATCGCTTGGAAGTGAATATACCGCTGGAGACGATTCCAACGGAATTGGAACGCCAGCTTGCTCGAACACCGCCATCACTGTCGCTGCCTACTCCTCGAGTTTCTATACTGGAGGTGGAACCCTTGCAGGTGGGGCTCTCGCGAATTTTTCAAGTACTGGCCCATTGATGAATGACACCTTAAAGCCAGATATTTCCGCACCAGGAATTCAAGTAACTTCTTCGATGTCATCGTTTACAGATGCTTCCTACTCCACCGTTACGAGTGTAGATTTCAATGGTCGCACCTATGATTTCGCTAGGCTCAGTGGAACTTCTATGGCGTCGCCTGTTGTTGCGGGTGTTGTAGCACTTATCTTAGATGCCAATCCTACTCTTACCACGGCTCAAGTTAAGGATATCATCATTCAGACTGCTCGTGAGGATAATCACACAGGTGTCATTCCATCAGAAGGAGATGTCAATTGGGGACACGGAAAAATAAATGCATATTTGGCGGTTCAAACCGCGCTCGGAGTTGTTGGAACAGTGGAAATTGAACAAGACTTTGATTGGTCTGTTTATCCAAATCCTGCCGTAGAAACTATCTCTCTGAGAGGTTTAGAAGATGAATCCATTCAATCGATAACGCTACTTGATATCAACGGTGCGGTTGTACTCGATTCAGATGCTACGCAATTTCTTTCCGTTGCTAACTTGAGGGCTGGAATGTACTTTGTTCGAATCGTTCGGAACGGTAAAGTGGAACAGCAGAAATTTGTGAAGCAGTGAAGCCTTTAATGATATTGAATATATCGTGAAGAAAGTTAGTGACTATATCGAAATATTGCGATATTGTTTAGTTCAAACGCCTACTTCATGAAAAATACATCTAAAGCTTCTATCATTATCAGTTGTATCGCTATTCTAGCAGCGATATGGGCACAATATCAGTTGTACGATGGTTATCAATCTGCATCAGGAAAAACCAGAGCGTTGTATGGATTGAGACACTGGTCTTACATGTGGTTTGCGCTTCTCGGATGTATTTCGTTGATATTGTTCGTACTTTCAATATTCTCAAAAGAAAAGCTGAAAGTACTAGCATTAACGCTTTTACTCGCTGTAGGTTCCATCATTTTGTTGATAAACCCTGTTTGGAGATGGTTTATTTAAAAGACGTCATCAATCATTGAAAAGTCGCATTTGCTTGATATACAAGTTCCGCGTTTCGGCATCTAGCTTAAACTCAAGATCCAATCCAAAACTCAAATAGGACTTATCTGTATAATGTTTTCGCAAGTACTTCCTCTTGATGCGCTCTAGAACATTCGCGAGATCTTTTATTTCCTGGTCTGTCATGACCAACTTACCATTGTTCAAACTGGAGTACGTAATGATATCGATGCTCCCTCCATTTCTGCCATAGCCTGATACCTTTTCATCGGGATAGCAAATGAATTGATCGCAGGTAATTCCATTGGTAGGATCGACCACGTTTTCATTTCCCAGCTGAGCATTGACGACGAAACCTAAATAGTTGTCTCGATATAAGTTAGCCGTTATTGCTACACCGTTCACTTCTTCATTTGGGAAAGAACGATGCGCTAAAATCCCCATTGCTACAGTTCTGTGATCTATATTAAATGCCTCTCGCTCCATGAATGCTCCGTATGACCATAAACTGGCCCACACTTTCTTAATCGCGATATCGATCGGCTTATCCGGATTGTATAATTCTCCCGTTTTCGAAGTATAAAGTCCTGCTCCCGAAAAACCGTCCCTGTCTTCGGCATTTGTAGAGGACCGAAATCGCAACCTTCGGTGATTTCCCAAACGCAGTATCATTTTCTCAATATCCGCCATTAAGCCCGGATTGACAGGTGTGTTCATGATTTTGTCGCGAATCAACCGCAAATCACGCTCTATCGCAACTTGACTACGATTCAAATTGTTTTTTTGAAGAAGTTGCGCCAATAAGGGATCAATTCCAGCCGAAACACTATGTTTCTTATAGAATGCAAATGGAATGGCAAATGCAGATTCTGGTGTTTTAAATTTTGCTTCTTCAGAATAATCCACGAGCAACCCGAAGTTCGCTGCTTTATTTCCAACACTGCGACTATTTCGTTCTCGAATATACTCAGCAGCAATGAGCGTATCCAACTTGTAATCGAGTCTCAGTTTAATCGGAGAGCCACTTCGTTTGATTTGACTTAAGCTAATATCTGCCAATTCTAACTTGAAGGTATCTTGTTCCACGGTGTATCTGACAGTTTTCCCTTCAAATTGAAGTATGTCTTCGTTGTCAAACAACTTCGTATAGGCGCAAACTGGAATTTTTCGATTTTTCCCCAGTAGCGACACATGACTAAGTGGTGTTTGAAATTGAGTCACCACTACCCCAGCTACCATCGGAAATGTGGGTGGAATATCCTCCAACAACAGAATATCAGTAGATCGAATATCTTTGGCCTGTTCTTCCCAATTCCGAACGATGACCACTCTTCCATAATTTCG
>JBGCDF010000335.1:0-13555 GCA_045105095.1 Crocinitomicaceae bacterium
AAATGATTCCTTCTTACGGTCAATCGTTAGCGGATGATCGTGAATTGTGTTTGGCTACACGTGAACGGACGACGAGGATTTTGAAGTTGGAGGATTGATTGTTGGATTAGCTTCGCTGCTGCCTGCGGCGGTGTTGGATTAGCTTCGCTGCTGCCTGCGGCGGTGTTGGATTGTTGGATTGTTGGATTGTTGGATTGTTGGATTGTTGGATTGTTGGATTGTTGGATTGTTGGATTGTTGGATTGTTAATAATGATTGAAATTAGTAGAAATCCAAGGCGAAGCCTCCAAAAATCAATGAACGAAGTGAATCCATTAATCCACCTTCAATTCAAACACGGTAATCTCAGGACGCATACCTATTCTTCCAGCGTAGCCAATAAAACCAAGGCCACGATTGACATATAGCAACTGGTTCTTTTCTTCGTAGAGTCCTCCCCACCGCTTGTAGACGTATTTCACTGGTGACCACTGGAAACGTTTTGTTTCGATGCCAAACTGTGCTCCATGCGTATGACCGGCAAGTGTAAGGTGAATATGCTCGGAGTGGTCAATCGTTATTTTATCCCAATGTGTTGGATCGTGCGAAAGCAAGATTTTGAATTCGTTTGAACTTACTCCTTCCAAGGCTAGATCTAAATCTCCTTTTCTTGGAAATGGATTGTTTCCCCAGTTTTCGACACCGACTAATCGTATGCTATCTTCTCCCCTTTCGATTGTGATGTTCTTGTTGTCTAGGAGATCGAATTTCATATCAGAAATGTGCTTGCGAACGGCATCGTTGATGTACTTGAACTTCTCTAAATCATGCCATGCCTTGTGTGCGCCATAATCATGATTTCCGAGGCAGCAGTATTTGCCATCAGGAGCGCTCAACCCTGCAAACAATTCTTTGTAAGGTTTGATTTCATCCGACTTGGCGTTGATCCAATCTCCTGTAAACAGAATTAAATCTGCTTTTTGGTCCTGAATCATTTGAGTCGCCTTTTGCATCGCTGAGAATCGGTCATAGTTTCCGCTATGTAAGTCAGAAAACTGTACAATTCGGTATCCATCAAAGGCTTTCGGCAAATCGGAGAAACGCAATTGTACATCGCGTACTTTGAAGTTGTATTTTCCTCTCGCCATTCCATAAATAAACAGGGAAACTGGAAAAATTGCGAAGAACATTGCAATGAAGCCAATGACTTGCCATCGATCCGGCCAAATCATCGTCCCACCTGAAATTTTCTCAATGATAGCTGCAATTAATCGACCAATATCTCCAAGTAAGAATACCACCGAAACAAATAATGCGGAAATGATGATTCCAAAGAAAATACCCATGGACCAATTAGTAAGGAAGTCCGATTGACCATACCCCGTTCTGAACACAACGTTCATTCGGATCAAGGTCAATAATCCGATCAATGCCGCTAAAACAGAAAGAATTGCCACAATCATTTGAACTTGCGGATCATCGAAAGTGGTCACAAAACATCGGTAGTTGTAGAACAACAAACCAGATAAAAAAGCAAAAACTATACTTGAATTCATTCAGCCTATTTCTTTACGTACTGGGTTAAAATCACAATTCTTTGTCCTTCAACCTTCCCTTCGATGTGCTCAGCATTGTCATGAACAAGCGTGATGTTACGAACTGCTGTACCTCTTTTGGCGGTGAAATTTCCACCTTTCACTTTTAAATCTTTGATCAAAACGACCGAATCTCCAGGTTGGAGTTGAACGCCATTACTATCTACATGAACGACTGCATCATCACTTGGAACTCCATCTTTCGCCCACTTCTCTGCATCCTCATCCAAATACATCATCTCTAACAAATCATTTGGCCAGCCCTCATCTTTCAACGAATTCAACATACGCCATGAAATCACTTTTACGCTGTCAACCTCGCTCCACATGCTATCATTCAAACAACGCCAGTGATTCGCGTCCAATTCAACTTCACCATTAATTTGAGAATCGCATACAGCACAGATATGAGCGCATTCTTCGATAGAACTTCCTTTTTTTGGTGACACCACGTGAATAGTTAATGCTTCTGTCGAACCACACAATTCACATTTTCCTTCGCTACGTTTAGCAATTTCTTTTTCCATTGTTCAGCGTTTTTAAAACCTCTAGCAAAAGTACTTCTAGGCGATCACAAATTTACAGTTATTCCAATGATAAATTAGCTCGAATAGGCAATTGGAATATCTGGCGTTGGAGTTCCCATTTTTTTCAGAAAACGAAAATGCGATCGTACCGCTTCGGTATAACTCAATTCGATATACGGAATATCATATTTTTGAGCCACTTCGCGAACAATTGGAATCAAGGCTCGGTGGTGAACATGACACACATCGGGAAACAAGTGGTGCACCGCGTGCGTATTGAAGCCACCAAGTGTCCAACGGAAGAAACGACTATCAACACCGTAATCGATGCAGGTTGTCAATTGCATTTTTGCCCAGCTTTGATTTAAACAATTGCCTTCATCTGGCGTCGGATGTACCACGTAATCTGATAAATGAGAGATAATTAAGACAGACAATACCACCAATGAAATGACTGCCTGACACCCCAAGAATATGAGAAAAATTGATCCCCAGTTAAATGGTAAAACCAAAATGGGAATTATCAACATGTAAAAGAAAAAGCAAACTTTAAAAAATAGAAGCCATGCGGTTTCCTTCGGCGATATTTTCGTTGAAATTGTTCGAGCTGTGTAATTGAAGAGCGAAAGTAAATTTCTAAAGAACAACCAATTAATGGAGTAAAACATATAATAAAGAGGAACGTAAATGAATTGATATCGGTGAAACCATTTCAATTCGGCACTTTCCGTCACTCGCATACCGAAAACATTGAGCACATCCACATCGCTTTCTTCAACGTTAGGATACATGTGATGCGACTCTGTATGATTTTTCCCCCAGAGAAATGGGTTCTGTCCCAAAAACTGGAACGTTACCAAGAACAAGAGCTTATTGACTTTTTTATTTTTAACCGCTACTCCATGCGCCGCATCGTGAGCGATGTTGAAAAACACTAACATCACAGAAATCCCAAAAAGCAAATAGAACAACGCGAAATACGGAATTGTCGGGCTCAATAGAACTAGAGCATAACTACCAACAACCAGCATTAGGTAAAAAACAATCTTGAATTTCATCCGATTGTTTCCCGTTCTTGAAATACCCTTTTCCTGAAAATAATCATCCGCTCTACTGCGTAGCTCAGCGTAGAACTCGATACCGTTATCAGAGGAAAACTTGCGTGCTTTCATATCAGAGCAAAGAACAGAATAAAATTGAATTCTTTTTTGGGTAAAAATGCCTATTTCAATAGGCAGAAAACAAAAAAAGTCGCCTATCAAGATAGACGACTAATTTTGATCTGAATTTATTAGTGTTGTTTCAAGATGGAAACTCCAGAACCGAATACATTACTTTCTCCATAAGGTGATCCAATTCCGTCCCATTTCTCCCATTTCTTCAATTCGATGTACTGAGGACTCTTCGCAATTTGTGTAGCCTCCAACTGAATCGCCTCTGCTTTAAATCGAGCCGATACGATCAAGGATGAATCTCCTCTTGATTTCTCAATTCGAGCATTCGCCAAGTACTCCTCCTCCTTCTGCTTTTCTTTCGCCGTAAGGTTTCGTTGTTTCTGCGTTTCTTTCATCACAATCTCTTGTGCGATATTTGTTGGTAAATCAACATCTTTGATTTCAACGTACTCAAGGTTTAAGAAGTTGATTGCCAAAGCCTCCTTCAGATTAGTGGACATTTCACCTTCTAACACATTTCGTTTCGTACTGTAAACCTCTTCGTAGGTGTACTTACCGATAACATCTTTGATAGCTCCTTGCGACTTGTCATCAATAATAGTGATGTAATTTTTACCTACTTCAAGGTGTAATTTAGAAGCTTTGTTCTTCATTACTGAGTAGTTTATGGCTACTTCCACTGTGATGTCGGTACCATTCTTATCCATTACCGTAGACTTGTACGTCTTTGATTGCTGAAGAACGCTATACGTAATCATATCGTTCCATGGTGCAATGAAGTATGAACCTTCAGTATAAGACTCACTTTGGTCTACACCTCCACCATAGGGACGGTATACGAATCCTTCTTCTCCTGGCTCCACATCCTTCCACGACATAAAGAAGAGCACAATTACAATAAGTCCGAGCACTCCTAGTCCTACGTATCGAACTACTTTCTTCGAATCAAAATCAATATTGATCGGACGCTGGTTGTTAAAATCATTCATTTTACTTGTATTTAGATTTTCGTTTAATAAAGTCAATAACTAGATAGGATACGATGATAATTAGCCCTAAAGCAAGTACTTTGAAGAATGGTGATCCTTTCATCAGATATCGAAAACTAACGAAAATAACTGCTGCAATGATCACGACTCCCAGAATCGCTTGAAAGATAAATTTTGATCTTCTTTCCATACTAGTGCGTTTTTGTTATCATTTTAGATTTGACTAAACCCAAAATGATACTACAAATTTAACACTAAAACGACAGGAAAGCTTCTATTTCGTACATTCGAAATGAAACTTGGATAGACGGCATCTACTCTATGCTAATGGAGTGCATATACAGATGAACAAAATCCTCTTAACTTTACATAGACCATTTAACACAAAAATTCACTACACATCTATGTTCGCTATTGTATTGTTTTTGGTGATTCATCATTTCTCTGCAATGTTCATTCAGACCTTCTTCCAACATAGGTATGCATCACATCGACAGTTTTCCATGTCAACATTTTGGGAACGCTTCTTTTTTGTTTTCGCTTGGGTTACTCAAGGAGCATCGTATGTAAGTGCCTCAACATACGCTAGGATGCATCGTATGCACCATTCCTATGCGGACACTGAAAAAGACGTGCACTCCCCGAAGAACGACCCGTCTATTTGGAAAATGATGCTAAAAACGAAGCACTGGTATTTGGGTATCTACTTTGGAAGAATAGAAATTGATGAGCGATTTACTCACGATTTACCCGAATGGAAACCCTTTGATCAATTCGCTCATGGAATACCTTCAAAGATAACGTGGATAGTACTTTATGTTTGCTTCTATCTATACTTTGCTCCAAGTTTATGGCTTTTATTCCTCCTTCCTTTTCACATTTTCATTGCACCAATTCATGGAGTCATCATTAACTGGTTTGCTCATCGAGTTGGGTATCGCAACCACAAAACAAAGGACACCTCTACCAATATGCTTCCGATAGAAATTCTATCCTTGGGTGAGGGTTTGCATAACAATCATCATCACTCACCCAACCGAGCCAACTTCGCACAAAAGTGGTTTGAATTCGACCCTACATACGCCGCTATCTGGATTATGGATAAGCTGAATATCATTCAATTAAAAAAATAATTTCCTGCGTTTTGCTGTTGATTTAAAAAGAATATCTACATTTGTAAGTGATTACTCACTTTTAATGACGGAAAAACAAAAAAATATATTCGACACGGCGCTCCAACTGTTCGCAACGGAAGGAGTCGATTCTACCTCGACTAGCAAAATTGCCAAGGTTGCTGGAGTATCAGAAGGGCTCATTTTTCGACACTTCACGAACAAAGAAGGACTGCTTCAAGCAATTTTAGCAGAAGGAATGAGCCAGGCTCAGGTCCTGTTTAAATCAATAGCATCAGAGCCAGATCCTAAAGCAAGAATTCGAAAGGCGCTAGAAATTTCGTTCGGCATTCCAAAAGAGGATTACAATTTTTGGCGATTGGTGTACACCTTGAAATGGCAAAGAGGCTCCATGGAGTCAGAGGCGATGAATGAGTTCAGAGCTTCTCTCGCACAAGCTTTCGACGAGCTAAACTACGAAGATCCATTGTCAGAAGCCCGATTAATCGAATCGATTCTTGACGGTATCGCCACCGAAGTATTACTAAAGGATATCGACCCTAAACCACTACTAGCATGCATATTAGAAAAATACAAACTAACATAAGCGAAAGACATGATTGATGAATCAAAACCAGTAATGGTAACAGGAGCAACAGGCTACGTAGCAGGACGACTCGTAGAAAAACTGTTGAAAGAAGGAAGGACTGTTCACGCAGCAGTTCGAACACCAGACAATAAAGAGAAAACAAAATACTTGGATGAATTAGCAGAGCAATTACCTGGTTCAATCAAGTATTTCAAGGCAGATCTATTGGATGAGGGATCTTTCGACGAAGGAATGAAAGGGTGTGAATTGGTATTCCATACAGCATCACCGTTCGTACGCGCAGTAAAGGACCCGCAGAAAGATTTGGTAGATCCTGCGAAAAAAGGAACTCGCAACGTTCTCGAAGCGGCAAACAGAACCGACAGTGTTAAGCGTGTTGTTGTAACTAGTAGTTGCGCAGCCATATATGGTGATGGAAAAGATGTTCTTTCAATGCCTAATCAGGAATTGACAGAAGATATTTGGAACACAAGTTCATCCTTAGAACATCAGCCCTACTCATTCTCTAAGGCTGAAGCGGAACGTGAGGCATGGAAAGTTGTTGGAGAGCAAGACAGATGGGATTTGGTAACGGTTAACCCTTCCTTCGTACTGGGGCCTGGGATTAATCCTTTTGGAACTTCTGAATCATTTGCGATCATGAAACAGATCGGTAAAGGAGATTTCAAAATGGGTGCTCCAGAGTTCAATATTGGATGTGTCGATGTTCGAGATTTAGCCGAAGCTCATTATCAAGCAGGAATGAAACCAGAAGCTAAGGGCCGATATATTGTATCTGGTGAAAATTCGGGATTCGGACAATTGGCAGGAATGATCAAAGAAAAGTATCCGAACTACCCTATTTCAACACGTAAGCTTCCTAAATTCTTAATGTGGATGATGGCTCCATCGGTAGGCATGACACGTAAAGAAGTGAAGTTGAATGTTGGTTATCCATGGAAAGCAAACAATTCAAAAAGTATTCAAGAATTAGGAATTAATTACCGTCCATTGAAGGATACGGTTACAGAGTTTTTCGGTCAACTTGTAGATGCAGGTGCGATTGAGAAAAAGTAGACGATGATTCGTTTAAAAGTTACAGAGGGTCGCATTACGAAAGTGGTGCGACTTTTTTTGTTCACGCTAAAACTAGAACAATGAGATTTGTTGTGGTTCAAAATCTACCTTCTCCTCTCCTATTGTAAACATAACTTTGTGGCTGATCAACTTTTTCAAAGAACACATGAATCGCTGACCATTATTTTCGAAAAGTACAATATCTCCGTAAAGCGCAAAACACTTACCTGAGATTTTGCCATCGACGTGTTCTGAAACATCAATAATTGTACTAGAAAGAACCGTTCGACTTGGATTATAAAACTGCTCCATATCAATGATGCGTTCTCGATTACACTTATTGGGTAGCGTAGAATCAATTTGATTCATCAAAGTGAAGAGCTCTTTCTTCGCTGCACTGAAATCAAGTCTAAGATTCAGTAAACTTCGCTTTTTCTTTCCCAACACCACTTCAGGAAGCTTCAACACGGTGCTTATCTTCTCTTCTATGTGCCTCGCTTCGTATGCGTTTGGAACGGTATAAATATGAGCAATGAAACGAGCTCCTTGCTCCTTCCAACGGTGTTCTTTTCTATCATTTGAAGAAATACCAACTTTGATCAGTCCTGGTGCAAAATACGCCAAGTAAACAATGTGCCTTGTTTGATTGTAAGCGCGTTGCTGAGGACTTATCTGGTGCTGTTGCAAATGGTAAAATGCAGGATTAAACCCAATGAACTCAAAGCAGTCGAAACATACATTTGCCTTCGGGCTCAATAATTCTGCTGCGTTCGGACAGACGTCATTTTCCAGTGTTTTTAAATCAAACTGTCCTGTACAGTATCTTCCGATTTGTCGTTTGATTGTAAACGTTTTATCAATAAGGTAAAACAACTCACGGTTAATTACCCCGTTTACATGATGATCGAATCTCAAAAAGGCTCCTTTGGCATCAAAGCCGTATCCACTAAGTGAAGTGAAGGTATTCATCAATTACTTCCCGAATTTGGTAAATGGAACAAAGCGCGGAACAGTTCTTTGATATTCGGCATATTCTGGATACTTATTTGCTGAGATTTTCTCGCTGAAATCCGAACTGCTTTTGAAAAGCACAAGCAATAACGAACATCCGACGATTGACCAATTCAACCAACTTCCTGTAGCTGTAACGCTAAAAAGATAGAACACTATCCATATGGTCTGTTCTGCTGCATAGTTTGGGTGACGCATCATTCCCCAAAGTCCTTTATGTGTAAAGCCTTTGCCATAATACTCGCCTAGTTCTTCCTTTGAGTTTATTCGTCGATGCTTTTCCTTTTGATAATTCCACTGCTGTTGGTCAGCGATTGTTTCAATAATAACGAGGAAGAGTATGCCTGCTGCACAGAGGTAATCAGCCCACCCCAATGGTCCTCCTCCCATGACTTTCACAATTGGTAAGGTGAAGAGTAAAATCAACCCCATCTGATACAGGGAAATGAAGAAAAGGTTAAAAATTCCCCATACAACGGGGTTAGAGAACTCTGGCCTTGCTTGCAGAATTGCCCAACGATAATCTTCATCTCCTGTCCAAAATTTCCAGGAATAGCCACCGCGACGGTGGAAATTATATGTTAATCGGACACCCCAAACAGTCACCATTATCGACATTAGAATAAGTCTCGGTTCGAAACCACCTCTGTAAGTAGCTACCCAAACGTAAGCAATGGGAATAATCGACCAGAGTTTATCGACCTGACTGTAGTTTTTTGCCAATGTACTAATGAGAAAACAGGATAAAGCCGCAATTAGGTATATTACTCCAAGCTCCTTTACTGTTGCCCATTGTAAATCATTTAGCGGTTCGCTGAAATAGAAGCCTGCAAATGGCACTACGAGAAGGGTTATGATTAGGAGAATGACGGTTTTCCACATAGTTTAAATTTGAACGTGAAGATAGTTAAAAGTTGGTGGGGAATTGAGTAGGAAATTGATTTGATTTCACTTTATCATTTCATTTCCTAGAATTTGGCAAAGCAGTTAAAAATCAAAATTTCTTACTATCTTAAATAAAGAACCTAACCAATTTATATGACACTAAACTACATTTCAACTAATTTGAATTCACACGCGAAATGTGTGAAATTTCTTGAAGAGAAAAGATGGGAAGGAATCCCAACTTGCCCTTATTGCAATTCTAAAAGATGCAGTTCAAAAAAGCTCAGATACACTTGTTTAACATGTTCCAACTCGTTCAGCGTAACAGTCGGAACTTTTATGGAAAACTCTAACCTTCCGCTCCAAAAATGGTTAATGGCAATTTCCTTAATGCTCTCTGCCAAGAAAGGCATTTCGGCTATGCAGCTTTCTAGGGATATCTCGGTGAATAAGAACACTGCCTGGTTGCTCCAAATGAAAATTCGAACAGCTATGAGAGAAGATAAGTTAGAATTATTCAAGCCTAAAAAACATACTTCTAAAAACACTCAAAGTGAAACTTCACATCCCAATCCACCTCTCACAAAAAACAAATTTGAAGGGCAATTTGCGCGTTACAACGCATTCGGATATTGGAGTCTCTTGAAACGTGCCATAATTGGTCAGTACCACAAAATTGAGCAGCACTATGTCCATCGATATATTGATGAAATCGACTTTAAGCGAAACCACGCGCGCATGATAGACAATGGTTACCAAGAAATGCTCGATCGACTGCTATTTGTCACAATTGCCAAATAGTAGGAAATGGTGGAGAATTCTCTATTTTTGCCCAAGAAATTTCGAACATGAGCGCAAAAGAAGAAGTTGAAAAGCGAAGAACATTTGGCATTATCTCTCACCCAGATGCTGGAAAAACAACCCTAACTGAGAAATTGCTGCTTTTTGGTGGTGCAATTCAGTCCGCTGGTGCTGTTAAAAACAATAAAATCAAAAAAAGCGCAACTTCCGATTTCATGGAAATTGAAAAACAACGTGGAATTTCGGTCGCTACTTCCGTTATGGCGTTCGACTATGGAGGAAAGCGAATCAATATTCTGGATACTCCTGGCCACAAGGACTTCGCTGAAGATACCTTTCGAACACTTACGGCAGTTGACAGCGTCATACTCGTTGTTGATGTTGCAAGTGGTGTTGAGGCGCAGACGGAACGATTGATGGAGGTGTGTCGCATGAGAAAGACACCCGTAATCATATTCGTCAATAAGATGGATCGTGAAGGTAAAGAGTCTTTTGATCTACTAGATGAATTAGAAAGTAAGTTAGAAATCAAGGTTCGTCCACTTACATGGCCAATCGGAATGGGAGATCGTTTCAAAGGAGTATACAACCTTTACGAGCAGAACCTGAACCTGTTTGCTGGAAATAAAACAGGAATCTCCTCTGATATTGTCCCAATTTCTGACTTAGCAGACTCTCAATTGGAAGAGATGATTGGTGAAGAGCCTGCGGAGGAACTGCGCGAAGAAGTCGAAATGATTGAAGGTGTATACGATCCTTTCGATAGAGAGAGTTACCTTGCTGGCGACGTAGCCCCCGTGTTTTTCGGATCGGCAATGAATAATTTTGGTGTGAAAGAGCTGTTAGATGCCTTCTGCAGAATATCTCCTTCACCAAGAGGGCGCGAAACAGATATACGAATGGTTGAACCGGCTGATGCTAAATTCTCTGGATTCGTATTTAAGATTCACGCTAACTTAGACCCTAAACATAGAGACAGGATCGCATTTTTACGTGTCGTTTCTGGTGTTTTTGAGCGGAACACCTTCTATAATCACATACGACTGGATAAGAAACTAAAATTTCCAAATCCAACATCATTCATGGCGCAGGACAAAAGCGTCATTGACATGGCTTATCCTGGGGACGTAATTGGCTTGTACGATTCTGGGAATTTCAAAATTGGAGATACATTGAGTCAGGGCGAAAAGTTCATGTTCAAAGGGATTCCTAATTTCTCTCCTGAGCTATTCATGGAACTAGAGAACCTTGATCCAATGAAATCAAAACAATTGGACAAAGGTATTCGGCAGTTAATGGACGAAGGTGTTGCTCAGATGTTTATCCAACAGCCAGGTAGTCGTAAAATTATTGGTACGGTCGGACAACTTCAGTTCGAAGTAATCAAGTATCGTTTGGAACATGAATACGGCGCGAAATGTCGATTCGCTCCAAGAAATTATACCAAAGCGTGTTGGATTACGACAGAAAACGAAGAACAACTAACGAACTTCAAGCGCGCCAAAACGAGCAATGTGGCTGTAGACAAGGACGACCATTTAGTTTTCCTTGCGGAAACCCCATTCCTATTGACAATGGCTGAGCAAGACTATCCAGACATTACATTCCACAAGACCTCTGAATTTTTGCTAGAGGCGTAGTTAAGTAATGTTTCCTATTTTTAGAGTATGAGTCTTGTCAGATACGTGCTCCATTTCTTCTTTTTAACCTTAGTGCTAAATAGTGCGAATAGTCAATCTTGTTTTGAAGAAATCTCAGAACGGGAGTTACCGATTGAAACCTACACTTCTCCCGACTCAGATGAATTCTCAGAACTATTGGGCAATCTTTATTGTTTTATTGGTGAAGATTTAGACACTATTGATATTGAGATATTCTCCTACGATGGTTATCTAGTTGCAGTGATTTTCAAAAATATCCAGAGTGATGCATTTCCTTTAACTTATAGTGGTTTAAAGCAATTCATGATCGCTGAATCTAAGGATCCCAGTTACTCAAAAATGCGCGATTTACACATACTCACAAGAGACTTTTCGGAGCTCCCAGCTATCTATGAAAATTGGGACACGGACAAACAGGCATTATTGAACCTGGGAATTCCCAATGACAAATTACAACCCTTCGAAGAATATCTTAAGATTCATTCAGACTCCTCAAAAACCTATGAGCAATTAATGAAGGAATTCGAACTATCTAAGCAACAGTCAAATAGCACAGAGAAAGAGACCTTAGAAGTCTCTTCTGAAGAACTGCGGAAGGAACTCCTCGAAAGTAAAGTAGTTCATCAAATCGATGCGTTTGCGAAGCGATCTAAACGGGAGAATAAACCAGTTCTAATGTATTTCACTGGATTCAATGTCACCAGTAGCAGGAAGTTGGAATATTTTATTTTTAACGATGCTACGATTTTGAATCACCTTAAAAATGACGTGATATTTCTCTCGCTGTATGTAGATGACAAAAGAGCATTACCCAAGGAACATCAGAAATATTCAGAAACCTTGGATCGAACAATTGAAACCTATGGTGACGCGAACATAGCTATGGAAATTGAATTGACTGGAATCGCCTCTCAGCCCTATTTTGTAGCATTATCAGATACTGGCAAAGTAATTGGTACTGGAACGTATCAAGATTTCAAAAGTCCTGAAGATTTTCGTGCTTTTTTGAATTCCGTTCAGTCGAAATTTGAAAAATGAGGTTCTTTTAGAATTCCATATATTTGTTACACATCACATAACCCAAAAAAGAATGAAAAACTTGTTATTACTGGCTGCAGTCGCTACAATTGGACTCGCCTCATGTAAAAAGAAAGGTTGTACCGACCCTCAAGCCGTGAACTTCAACTCTGAAGCTCAAAAAGACGATGAGTCGTGTAATTATATCCCAACAATTGCTATCACTGGAGCTTCGACGCTGGACGTAGAGTTAGGATCGACATATACGGACCCAGGTGCAACAGCGACAAATAAAGATGGATCAGCGGTAAACGTAACAACTGACTTATCACTAGTGAATACAGCTGCCGTAGGGTCTTTCACCGTTACTTATACTGCAACAAACGAACATGGAACAGCAACCGCAACGCGCACTGTAAATGTAGTAGTTGGTCAGAATAGCTGGCTCGGATCACCAACCGTTACTGATGATTGTGGCGTAACAGTATTCCCTGTAAGTGGAAGTCCAACGATCTCTGCAGGAGCGACAACATCTGATTTAATTTTCGATCCAATGTTTACGCTTGTTGGAGGTACGATGAACGCGACAATTGATGGTTCAGATATTACGGTACCACAGCAAACTATTAATATCACAACTGGTGATATCATCTTCTCAGGTTCGGGAACGATGAACGTGAATGGAACGCAATTCACTATCGTGTATAATTATGAGAATACAACTCCCCTAGTTGGAGGAACAGGAAGCTGCACAGTGACGTACAGCCTTTAAAATTCGAAACATATTAAAGAAGCCCGACTGATCATTGATCAATCGGGCTTCTTTATTGGAATATTTTCCCTTCTAATTCTTCCTGGCTCTCAAACTATAAACCATAGGAATTTTATTTGCTAGATGCTTTATGCGATACTTTCCAGGTTCGAATTCATCGGTATTACGGAAGCAGTCGTAAGGTGAGTAATCAAATTCATGTAGTTCTTTTATTTCAATACCCGCATTAAATAGACTCATGATCACCTCAGACATATCTTGATTCAAAGTAACGTATTCCGTTTCAATATCAGCTGCGGGATCAGCGTAGGTGCCACTCTCAGTTTCTTTGATCGCTTCTCCTTTGAAGTAGTTGTAACCATTCC
>JBGCDF010000336.1:0-3003 GCA_045105095.1 Crocinitomicaceae bacterium
CAGCATTGGGACCCGTGCCCTTGTGAGAGTGGGAAGAAGTTTAGGAATTGTTGTAATCGGTTGTAGGATGCGCTTCGCTTTTGGATGGTTGGAGCACTTCGTGCTTGGATCATTGGAATTTCATATTGAGCACTGAGCACTTAGCGGAGTCGAAGTGCGGAATCCACAACCTCCGTCTTCGACTTCGCTCAGACATCGGTTTCGGAAAATCCAACAATCCAACAAATCCCCCCACAAAAAAAGGCGCCGACCTAAGTCAAACGCCCTTCCTTTTTCAGTTTCTTGATTACAACATTATTAATGAGTGACGACCAATCGGCCAACCAGTGATTTATTATCGGTTTCAATCGTATAGAAATAGACGCCATTGGCAAACTCCTGGGCATCGACTCCTATTTTTTTAGTCTCGCCAGCTCCTGCAAGCCCTCTAAATGGCTCTCCCATTAGCGTACCCTTCATATCTGTTATAGAAATGGTCACCTCCGACTCTTGAGACAATTTGAACTCAATCGTTGTTTGATCGGTGAGAGGGTTCGGATATGCTCTTGCGTGAATAGATGTGCGTTGAAGAGAGCCCTCACCATTTAATAGATGCATAATGAAGTCGTCAATTTCCTTTTGGCTTTCGAAGGATTCCATTGGAACGTTACAACCAGGATCAGATGATTTACAACCACTGTTACAGGGACCAACAGAGAAATTATTGTTGTTTTGAAGAATGTTTTGTGCGGCAACAAGTGGCAAACACATTTGCATTTGGTGCCCTGGGTTAGTAGGATTTGTCCAACAAAGAATCACCCCTTTTCCTTTTGGTCCGCAACTGATATCAGTGATTTCTACAGGAGAACTATCAACGGTTTCACATCCATATCGATTAAGTGTTAGGCTTACTTGTTCCGTTCCAGCAGTACTGAAGATAATTCCAGATGGATTTTGGTCTGAACTAAACTGTGGAGTGGCATTCGGTCCGAAATCCCAAAAGTAGGAAGCGCCATCAGGAGTATCTCCAGTATATATAAAGTTGTACTCATATTGGGTAGTATTTAATACCTGACCAGCAACAAAATCAACTTCTGGAGCTGGGTACTCTCGCAAGGTATTCGTTACGGTGTTGGTGACAACGGCCTCGTTCAGGTCGAAGTAGATATAGGCTGTGTTATTCACAACGGTTCCTTCAGGAACATTCGGTAACGCTTTGATTCCGAACATGATGAACCCCTGACTTCCTGTAGAATCAATACTTATTGCTGGAAGTTGAATATCGTTGAGCTCAAGAATGAGTTTGTTGCCTGGAAGGATAGAAATCTGGTCTACTTCATGACTCGAAGTGAGCAATTGGAAAGTAGAAAGATCCAGATCAGTATCTAAATAATCTTTGATGACTACGTTCACAGCTGGAGCATTCCCTTCATTCTGGAAACGCACACGATAGGTCAGCATCTCATCGCGTTGAATATTGTTGTCTGGACCACAGCTCTCAGGACTGAGCAGTAACTTGTCATTCGGGTCGATCGCACAACTCACAAATTCCGTAACCTGAGCAGTCTCAGGACAATCTCCACCAACAGACCCGTTCGTTGTTAATGTAGTTCCAAGTGTACCTGCATCAACAGTTACGGTTGCACAAATTGTACAGGTTTGCCCCGGACCGAATACGCCTGGGAAGTTGAGCGTAACTGTATTGTTAACAGGATCAATGGTAACAGGTCCACAAGCAGATGTAGCCGTGTTGATGACCATATTTGGATCCAAATCCAATGTAAATACAGCGTTATTACTCGAAATACCGTTATTGGTAACTGTCATGCAGTAGTCCTGTTGAATACTTGGACATGGCGCAGACGCTGGATTTGTATACACAGGATAGATCGATAGGTCGACATCACAATTATTGGATTTCAAGCAGAAATCATTGTCGAGTGAATTCGGTGGAACAGTCACATAGTAGTCGTCTACTGGAAGTGGACTCACACCTGAACAGTCGTTGGATACTTCGTAGGCAGTTCCTGCCAAATAAGGTGTGATGGTATAATTTCCATTCGGAACGAGCATGCTGTAGTCACCACTCGTTTGCGTCTGAGCGTAATAGATTGCGCCTAGATCTTCTTCAATTTGAACGAAAATATTATCCAGAGGGTAATCAACAATACCGTCATCGTTATCATCACAATCACAATCCTGGTTATCATCGTAGCCAACAGTTCCACTGATTTCGTTTCCGGTAGGGAGATCTGCAGAGCAAGGACAACCGACATCGATTACTCCTGTTGCTTCCAAAATTTTGTAGCGCTGATTAACTGCTAAACCAGTGATGTTCTGTACCAAGCCAGAAGGCCAAAGAATTTCCAAGTCAACCGTTCCAGCATAATCATTGAAACCAAAGTATACATCGTGCGGCATTCCTTCGTTCGTTTGAACATGACGCATCTGACGGCATCTAACATCTGGGTTTGAAATAGGATCAGTCATAATAGCGCTCACAACCGCACCTTCCGCAGAAACACTTGTTTTACCGTTCGGTCCCGTAAAACTATTGTCACCCTCCAGTTTCAGTGTGATCCATGCGTTTGTGTTACCGTTATTTTCGTAGAAGTAATTGTTCAAATCATCATTGAAAAAGTTGTTGACGTAGAGATCAAGGTCTCCATCGCAATCGGAATCTCCAAAGGCAGCATCAGCTGTTTCGTGATCAGCTTCCGAGGCGTCGTTGGTTGGTTCAAAATCAGCCCTTTCAAAGGTTATTCCTCCGCAGTTCAGGAAGAGAATCTTATCCGTTAAAGTTGGCATGTATACATCTTGATCGACATCATTGTCATAATCTCCCCACGTAGCAGACCCATTCGGGACGACGGCCGTTGTAACAATTTCTACGTCTTTTACATATTCGAACTTCTTGTTACCAATGTTGTTCAGTAACAAAGATTGAGGGAAACAGAAATGGAAAAGGTCGAGGTCACCATCGTTGTCATAATCGACAAGGTTTCCACTATATCCGCCAGTAAC